>NZ_JBFUAW010000011.1:0-227481 GCF_056406095.1 Caulobacter sp. P1_D6
CGGCGGTGAACTGCGAGCCGTCCGAGTTGGCCAGGAAGGCCAGCTTGGTGGTCGAGCCGTCGGCGATCGAGACGCCGTTGAACTTGGCGTTGGTGACGGCCTTGGTGATCTGGTCGCGCAGGCTGTTGAAGTCGGACTTCAGGGCGTTGAACGACGAGGTGTTCAGCGAGGTGTCGGAAGCGGCGAGAGCCTTTTCCTTCATCTTGCCCAGCAGGTCGGTGACGGTGTCGCCGGCGGCCAGGGCCACGTCGATGGTCGACTGGCCGCGTTGCAGCGAGTCCTTCACGGCGTTCAGCGAGTTGGCGGTGGTCGATTGGTTCTTGGCCATCGCCCAGATCGCGCCGTTGTCCTTGGCGTTACCGACCTTCTTGCCGGTGTTGATGCGTTGCTGCGTGACCTGGAGTTCGCTGTTGGTGGCGTTCAGGTTTTGCAGGGCGATCATCGCGCCAGCGTTCGTGTTGATGCTATTCAGCGGCATCGCGACAGTTCCTATTCAAGGGTTCCGACGTCATTTTGACTGCCGGGAGCATTTTGCTCGAGGAACTAGGTAGCAATGATCGGGCCAAAACTGCCCACTAGGCAAAAATAGTCAACGCGCTGAAATATCAGAGTTATAGTTTAGTTTACTATATATTTGATCGGCACTATTTGCCGGGCGCGGCGCGATCTAGGTAAAATTTGCCGGGCAATTTCAGGCTGGGCTCGGACAATTCGACGAACCCTGGTCCCTGAAAAAAGAAATGCCGGACGGCCCTTGGACCGTCCGGCTTTGATCGCTTCTTGAAGCCTAGTCGCCGATCACTTGAAGAGCGAAAGGATCGACTGAGGCGTCTGGTTCGCGATCGACAGGGCTTGAACGCCCAGTTGCTGCTTCGTCTGCAGCGATTGCAGCTTGGCGCTTTCCTTGGCCAGGTCCGCATCGACCAGGTTACCGACACCCGCGTCCAGGCTGTCCTGCAGCTTACCCGTGAAGGTCAGATGCATGTCCAGACCGGTCGAGCTGGTGCCCAGGTTCGCCAACTTGTTCGTCGCCGTGGTCATCGACTTGGTGATCGTGTCGATCATGGTCTTGGCCGCGGCGGCGGTGGTGAAGGTCGACGTTGCAGCCAGACCCAGGCCGACGAGCGACAGGGTCTTGGCGGCCACCGTGTAGGCGACACCGTCCGAGTTGCTGAGGAACTGCAGCTTGGACGTGGTGCCGTCAACGAGGCTGACGCCGTTGAACTTGGCGTTGGTGACAGCCTTGGTGATCTGGTCACGCAGCGAGGTGAAGTCCGAAACCAGGGCTTTGAACGAAGCGGTGTTCAGCGAGGTGTCGGAAGCGGCCAGGGCCTTTTCCTTCATCTTGCCGAGCAGATCGGTGATGGTGTCGCCAGCGGCAAGGCCGACATCGATCGTGGACTGACCGCGCTGGAGGGAATCCTTCACGGCGTTCAGCGATTGCGACGTCGCGCTTTGCATCTTAGCCATCGACCAGATCGCGCCGTTGTCCTTGGCGTTGGAGATCTTCTTGCCGGTGTTGATGCGTTGCTGAGTGGTTTGGAGCTCCGCGTTGGTTGAGTTCAGGTTTTGCAGCGCGATCATTGCGCCGGCATTGGTGTTGATCGAGTTCAGCATGGTGGTTCTCGCCATTTTGGGAGGATTGCCCCGGCGTTTTGCCGGTCGGGCGTTTTGCCCACGGAACCCATCGCAAGCGGCGGGCCACTCGGCGCCACTTCGGCGGTATTTTTAAGATGCTGATTTTGCTGGATATTTTCCAGCCTCGGGCCAGATACGAAACCGCCCGGCGAATGCAGAATTCGCCGGGCGGCAGGTTTTTCCGGAAAGGTTTGCCGGTGGACTGAAAGCGCCCTCCCCGGCCCTCGGAGCTCGAGGATCAGGCCGCGTCGGCGCGGCCCGCCAGGCCTTGCATGATCATGCGGTTGATCTCGATCAGCGGCTCGAAATCCTCCTCCTTGCGCATCACGGCGCTGGAGTGGCGGCCGACCCACAGGCTGAGCGAGATGATGCTGGCGCGCAGCTGCACCGGCAGGGTGTTTTCCGGCAGCGAGCAGTCGGTCGCCAGCGCCGACCAGACCCGACGGTTCCAGTCGAGCGCGTCGATGCGCGTGGCGATGTCGTCCGCCGGCGCTTCGGACGCGGCCATCAGCGCGCGCGTCACCTGACCGAACAGACGATATTCCATCTCGCGCGGATTCTCGGTGCGCGTCGCCGTCTGTTGATAGGCCCTAAGAGACATGCCCCAACCTCTGATCTTCGTACTCGATTAGCTTGCGGCTCAGCATGAGCGCTTTGTAGTGCTCGCGCGCCATCACGTGCTTGGAGATGGCGATGCAGTCGGTCAGCACGTCGGGATTGCGCACCACGCCCATGAATTCGGTCAGGCGGGTGGCGAATTCCTCGTACTGGCGCTCGGCGTTGACCTCGTCCAGGTACATCATCATGACCGGGAAATAGATCCGACGCGCCGGCGTGGTGGCTTCGTCGGGCTGCATGATGTCCTTCTCACGCAGCACCGAGGCCTTGTTCTGAAGCACCAGGACGCCGCGACGGTCGCCGTTCTGGACCACCGCGCCGTTCAGCACGAACTTCTCGCCGGGTTTCAGCGACAGCTTCAATGGCACAAGGCCGCTCCCTCTTGCATTGCTGTGTCGCCCCCGACCCGTTGAGATAACGGCTTCAGAGCGCAAGCTAGGCGAAGGCGGTTAACGTCCTCTTGCCAGGCCTGCGGCCGTGGGACGCAGCTTAGGATACAATTAAGCATACTGACCCAGAGGATGACTCTCTCCAATCGCCAAGGCTTCAATAGATGTCCCGCAGTCGCGACACCCAGATTTCGGCCAGCGCCCTCGCCCAGGGCCAGGAAGCCGTGGCCAACGCCGTTCATCTGGGGGTGAAGGCGACGGCCATCGGCGATTCCGCTTCGGCCGACGCCCTCGCGCGGCTGGATCGTCAGGTCAACGAGGTGCGCAACCAGGACACCGCCAAGCTGGTGGCCCGCGCGATCCAGGCCATGCAGAGCCGCGATTTCGCCAAGGGCCAGAAGCTGGCGCTCAAGGCACTGGAGCGCGACGAGAAGCTGGGCGTGGCCTGGCACGTCCTGGGCATCGCGCGGGAGAAGACCGACGACTTCGCCGGCTCGATGCACTGCTACGAGGCGGCGCTGAGGCTGCTGCCCAACCATGGCCCGGTGGCCGGCGACCTGGGACGACTGGCCCTGCGCATCGGCATGCCGGAGCTCGCCGTCAAGTTCTTCCAGCACTATCTGAACGAGCGCCCCGGCGCCCTGGAAGGCATCAACAACCTGGCCTGCGCGTTGCGCGACCTCAATCGTTGCGAAGAGGCCATCGACGTCCTTCGTCCGGCGATCCAGGCCCATCCGGACCAGCCGCTGCTCTGGAACACCCTGGGCACGGTGATGTGCAGCCTGGGCGACGGCCAGACCGGCGTGACCTTCTTCGACGAAACGCTGCGGCTGAACCCCGAATTCGGCAAGGGTTATCACAACCGCGCCTACGCCAAGCTCGACCTCGGCGACGTCGAGGGCGCGCTGGCCGATTGCGACCGGGCCATCGCCCTGGCCGAGGACGCCGAGGACCTGGCGACCATCCAGTTCGGCCGCGCCACCATCCTGCTGGCCCTGGGCCGGGTGGCGGAAGGCTGGAAGGAATACGAAGTCCGCTTCTCCAACGACCTGGTCGAGGCGCCGCGCTTCACGATCACCGCGCCGCGCTGGCGTCCGGGCATGGACCTGGCCGGCAAGTCGCTGATGATCTGCGCCGAGCAGGGCCTGGGCGACGAGGTGATGCTGGCCAACGTCCTGCCCGACGTGATCGAGGCCCTGGGTCCCGACGGCGCCCTAACCCTGGCGGTCGAGCGCCGGCTGGTCCCGCTGTTCCAGCGCTCCTTCCCAGACGCTGTCATCTATCCGCACAAGACGGTCGCGTATGAAGGCCGGGTCTATCGGGGCGCGCCCGAGATCGAGGACTGGAGCGGCATCGACTTCTGGACGCCGATGGGCGCCCTGCTGGAGCCCTTCCGTTCCAGCCTGGACGCGTTCCCGAACCGTCCGAACTTCCTGACCGCCGATCCCGTCCGCGTCGAGCACTGGCGCCGGGAGCTGGAGAAGGCGCCGGCGGGCCCCAAGGTCGGGCTGCTGTGGAAGAGCCTGAAACTGAACGGCGAACGCGCCCGCCAGTTCTCGCCCTTCATGCTGTGGCGGCCGGTCTTCGAGGCTCCGGGCCTCACCTTCGTCAACCTGCAGTACGGCGACTGCAGCGAGGAGATCGCCCTGGCCAAGGAGCAGTTCGGCGTCGACATCTGGCAGCCGCCCGGCATCGACCTGAAGATGGACCTCGACGACGTCGCCGCCCTGTGCTGCGCCATGGACATGATCGTCGGCTTCTCCAACGCCACCACCAACCTGGGCGGCGCGTGCGGCGCGCCGATCTGGATGCTGACCGGCGCCTCGTCCTGGACCCGCCTGGGCGCCCAGAACTACCCCTGGTACCCGCAGACCCGCTGCTTCATCACGCCGGACTACAACGACTGGAATCCGACCATGCAAGAGGTCGGCGCCGCCCTGCGCGAGCGCTTCCCGACCGCTTGAGCCGGCAGGCTCCGCCACGAGGCCACCGCATTTCAACGGTAGAGGAACACCGGTGTCCGGGCTTCAAGATCCCGTCCTAACCTTGGGTACGCCATTGCCGCTCGCCATACTCCAAGCTCGGATGTCTTCGACACGGCTTCCCGGAAAGGTGCTGGCCGACCTGGCCGGGGCGCCGATGATCCTGAGGCAGATCGAACGGCTCAAGCGCGCGACCCGGCTGGAGCGGATCGTCGTCGCCACCTCGGACCAGGCCAGCGACGACCCGCTGGCCGTCTGCCTGATCGCCGCCGGCGTTCCGGTGTTCCGCGGCTCGCTTGACGACGTGCTGGCCCGCTATATCGGCGTGATCGAAGCCTTCGGGCCAATCCGCACCGTGGTGCGCCTGACCGCCGATTGCCCCCTCGCCGATCCGAGCGTGATCGACCAGACCCTGGCGCTCCATGAGCGCTCGGGCGCCGACTACACCTCAAACACCCCGATCCGGCGCAGTTTCGCCAAGGGCCTGGACGTCGAGGTCTTCGAATCCGTGGCCCTGAAGATCGCCGCCGACGAGACCGTCGATCCTTACGACCACGAGCACGTCACGCCGTTCCTCTACCGCCATCCCAACCGGTTCAGGATCGAGGGCCTCGAGCAGGCCGCCGACGAGGGCGACGTGCGCTGGACGGTCGATCGGCCGGACGACCTGGACTTCGTCCGCGCGGTGTACGACGAACTCTACGCGACCAATCCGGCCTTTACCTCGGACGACGTGCGGGCTTTCGTGCGGAGCCGGCCCGACTTGGCCGCCCTGGGGGGAGATCGCCGCGTATGACCCTGCAAGCCTCGGACGCCGTCGCCTCGCACGCCGTCGTCCTTCGCGACGTGACCGAAGGCGACCGCCAGAGGCTGCTGGACTGGCGCAACAGTCCCGAGGTCGCGGCCTTCATGTATTCCGACCACAGGATCGGCCAGGCCGAGCATGACCGCTGGTTCGACGGCATGGCCGGCGACGCCCGCCGTCGCTACTGGGTGATCGAGGTCGACGGCGAGCCGGTGGGCCTGGCCAACCTGGCCGACATCGACGCCCGCAACCGTCGCTGCGCCTGGGCCTACTATCTGGCCAGCCCGTCGGTGCGCGGCCTGGGCGTCGGTTCGTACATCGAGTTCTGGATGATCGAGTACGTCTTCCGGACCCTGGGCTTCGA
Organism: Caulobacter sp. P1_D6; assembly: GCF_056406095.1. Classification (NCBI taxonomy): domain Bacteria; kingdom Pseudomonadati; phylum Pseudomonadota; class Alphaproteobacteria; order Caulobacterales; family Caulobacteraceae; genus Caulobacter; species Caulobacter sp. P1_D6. The sequence goes on from NZ_JBFUAW010000011.1 coordinate 5,797, forward strand.
CAAGCTGTGGTGCGAGGTGCTGCTGTCCAACGAGAGCGTCTGGAAGCTGCACGAGCGCTACGGCTTCCAGCGCGAGGCGCTGTTCCGCCACCACGTGGTCAAGGACGGCGCGCCGGCCGACGTGGTCGGACTGGGCTTGCTCGCGGAAGATTGGCCTGCCCGGCGCGAGGAGATGGCCCAGCGCCTGCTCGCCAAGGGCTACGCCCTCCCCTTCGCCTAGCGCCCTTCACCTGAAATTCACGGAACAATCGTCGCGGACGGCGGGTTGAATCGGGGACCGAGGGCGCCGCCCTCGCCTTCGTTCTTTGGCTTCAGGGAGCCCCGCCATGCCCACCGACATCGACTATGACGACCAGGATGGCGCGGAAGCCCTGGACGAAACCAACCTGACCGAGGACGGCGAAGACATCGCCAATTTCGACGAGTTGGACGACGTCTTGGACGTCACCCAGGCGGAGGGCGACGCTGACGAGGACGAAGACGACACCGACGATCTGCTCGACGACGAGGATCTGGACGACATCGACGACGAGCTGGAAGGCGAGCGCGACGACGAGGGCCTGGACGTCGAGCGCGAGCCGCTCAGCGCCATCGCCGGCGACGACGAGGATGTCGAGGGCTCCATCTCGGACGACGACGACAGCGCCGCCGACTTCGAATCCACCGAACTGGCGGACGACGACATCGAATCCCTCGGCTACGCCGAGGAAAGCTGAGACCTCCAAGACGGCCGGCCGAGATTGAAGCCGGATCGCTCGACGCCTAGATTTGGAGGCGACAGGAGAGCGACCATGCCCGACGCCAAGTCCGACTCCGACCTCGACGATCAGGTCGAAGACCTCGAGGAGCAACTGGAAGAAGGGCTGGAGGACAGCTTTCCGGCCAGCGATCCGCCGTCGGTGGCCCGCCGCCACCGCAAGCCGTCCGAGCCGTTGAAACCCCGCGACGAAGCGGGACCACAAGCCGGCTTGATCCGATCGACCGTTGGTCTGTAGGTTGGTCCTGATTTGAACAACTGTTCGAGGCGTCCTTATTCCAGACGCCGTCAGGAAACCGCATGAGCTCTCGCTTCGAAGGCACCGCCGATTACGTCGCAACCGACGACCTGAAGGTAGCTGTCAACGCCGCCGTGGCCTTGGAACGTCCCCTGCTGATCAAGGGCGAGCCCGGCACCGGCAAGACGGTGCTGGCCTACGAAGTGGCCAAGGCGATGAACGCGCCGCTGCTGACCTGGCACATCAAGTCGACCACCAAGGCCCAGCAAGGCCTCTACGAGTACGACGCGGTGACCCGCCTGCGCGACAGCCAGCTGGGCGACGAGCGGGTCAAGGACGTCCGCAACTACATCAAGAAGGGCAAGCTGTGGGAGGCCTTCGAGGCCCCCGTCCGCCCCGTGCTGCTGATCGACGAGATCGACAAGGCCGACATCGAGTTCCCCAACGACCTGCTGCAGGAGCTCGATCGCAACGAGTTCTACGTCTACGAGACCAACGAGACGATCGCCGCCAAGGTCCGGCCGATCATCATCATCACGTCGAACAACGAGAAGGAGTTGCCGGACGCCTTCCTGCGGCGCTGCTTCTTCCATTACATCCGCTTCCCGGAAGAAGCGACGATGCAGGCCATCGTCGACGTGCACTTCCCGGGCATCAAGCAGAAGCTGGTCGCCGAGGCCCTGCGGATCTTCTACGACATGCGCAAGGTGCCGGGCCTGAAGAAGAAGCCCTCGACGTCCGAGCTGCTGGACTGGCTGAAGCTGCTGTTGGTCGAGGACATCGACGAGACCACCCTGCGCGAGAAGGATCCGACCAAGCTGATCCCGCCGCTGCACGGCGCCCTGCTGAAGAACGAGCAGGACGTCCATCTGTTCGAGCGCCTGGCCTTCCTGGCGCGCCGCGAAGGGTCGGGCGCGCGGCCGGGGCAATAGCCGTTACCGCGATTTCATTGGATTTCCGCCCGCCGCCAGATCACGTTCGCGCCGAACGGGAGATTCCTTTGATGCGTTACCTGCCGCTGCTGGCCGTGAGCCTGATGGCCCTGGCCGCCTGCTCGCCCAAGGTCGAGGTTTCGCACGACGACCACAAGGTCTCGGGCAAGCGCGCTCCGCTACGGGCGATCAGCAAGCTGGACTGCCCCGAACGGCAGGGCGAGCTGAAGCGCGTCAGCGCCGCCGCCGACGGCCAGAGCTGCCTCTATGCCGGCCAGAACGCCGAGGTCACCCTGAGCCTGGTCGCCCTGAACGGCGGCGACGCCGAGGCCGCCCTGGCGCCGATCGAGGCCGACCTGAAGTCCCTGATGCCGGTCATGAAGGCGCCTTCCACGCCGACCCCGCCCGACGGCAAGCCGCGCGGCGAGAGCGCCAAGATCAGCCTGCCCGGCATTAAGATCGACGCCCACGACAAGGGCGCCGACATCAAGATCGGCGGCCTGTCGATCAATGCCAACGACGACGGCGCCGAGGTCCGGGTGGCCAAGAACGTCACCGTCCGCGACGGCGACACCGTCAAGCACGTCACCGAGCGCACCAGCGGCGGCAATTCGAACGTCAGCGTCAAGTCCAGCAACGACGAAGAGGGCGACACCGAGATCCACGCCACCGACGACGGCGCCCAGATCCGTCAGCGCAAGGGCGGCGACGGCGTGCGCGCCACCCTGATCCTGGCCAGCGACAAGGCGGCGAGCGGCTACCGAGTGGTCGGCTACGAAGCCCGCGGTCCCAAGGGCGGCCCCCTGGCCGTGGCCGTGGTCAAGGCCAGGGGCCGCGACGGCAGCGACCACGACATCTTCGAGGACATGAAGACCCTGGTCCGCCACAACGTCGGGGGCTAAACCGGCGTCACCTCCATCACCTTGTAGGTCAGCGGCCGGCCGTCCTCGTCGGTGACGGTGACGTATTCGCCCAGGGCGAAGCGGTGCTGGCCCAGGCGATGGACCGGCTCGTCGTCCAGCTCGACATCCTCGTCATAGTCGAAGAACCAGCGCTCGCCGCGTCGGTTCAGGCGGCCGTCGGCGGCGTCCTCGTCCGGGGCGAAGCGGCGCACCACGCAGTCGTCCTTGGCCTTGGCGTAGGCCGCGGCGTCCAGCAAGCCATCCTCGGTGAGCGGCGCGGTCAATGCGTAGCCCCGGTGATCGTCGCCTCCCGCGAACTCGGTGCCGGGATTACGGGCCAGGCGCATGACGATGCGTGACAGGGACATTTTACGTCCTCCTTCTTTCACGAAAACAACACTCTAGTGCGACAGGAACAGCGAGGGGCCGTCGTTGTTCAGCAGGCTTCGGGTGGTGCCCCCGAAGATGAATTCCTGCAGGCGCGGGTGGCCGAAGGCCCCCGCCACTAGGAAGTCGGCCCCGACGTCCTTGGCCGCCCCCAGCAGCAGCCCGGCCGCGTCGCCGCCCGAGCCCTCGACCACCTTGGTGGTGGCGGTCACGCCGCGCGCGGCCAGGAACTCGACCAGGCGCTCCAGGGCGAAGCTGCGCGACGAGGCGTCCGGCGCGCCCGCCACGACGACCTTGGCGGCCTTCTGCAGCAGCGGCAGCGACGTGCGCATGGCCCGGCTGGCCTCCTTGCCGCCGTCCCAGGCCACCATGACGGTCCCGCCGACCTTCAGGCCCGGACGAGCGACCACCACCGGGCGCTGCTCGTCGGCGATCATCTGCTGGAACGCCTCGGCCAGCGGACCCTTGCCGCGCGCGGCGGCGCTGTCGAAGACGATCACGTCCGACAGCCGCCCTTCCATGGCCAGGCCCGCCCAGACCGGCGATTCCAGGCTGATCGCCTTGCTGCGGGCGTAGCCCAGCTCGGCCACCAGCTTGTCGACGGCGTGATGGCCCTCGACGGCCGCCTCCTTCAGGCTTTCCAGCGCCGTGACCTGCACGCCGCCCATGAAGCCCTCGCCCATCCACGGCATCAGGTCGGCCATGTCGGCGGGCGCGTGGACGCAGGCCAGCTCCGCGTCGAAGCCCTCGGCCAGCACCCTGGCGGCCTCCAGGAGCCCTCGATCGGCGGCGGCGCCAGCCAGCGGCGCCATGATTCTCATCCAGCTCATGATCGATCTCCCGGTCCAAGCATTCCAAACGGCGAAGGCATTTCCACAGGCAACGACCCGGCCCTCATTGATCTTTCTCAATCGATGGGCCAGTCCAGACTGGGTAAGGCCTGCACCTTCACCGTAAGGAACGAATTCGTGGCCAAAGGGCTGCATAAAACTCCGCCCAGGGCGTGGCAGCGCATGCTGTCGGGACGCAGGCTCGACCTGCTGGATCCTTCGCCCATGGACATCGAGATCGAGGACATCGCCCACGGCCTGGCCCGGGTGGCGCGCTGGAACGGCCAGACGACGGGCGAGCACGGCTTCTCGGTGGCCCAGCACAGCGTGGTGGTCGAGGAGATCGCCGCCCACATCCGGCCCGACCTGGAGCCCAAATGGCGGCTGGCCGCCCTGCTGCACGACGCCAGCGAATATGTGATCGGCGACATGATCAGCCCGTTCAAGGCGGCCCTGGGCGTCAGCTACAAGGACTTCGAGGCCCGGTTGGAGGACGCCATCCACATCCGCTTCGGCCTGCCGGTGAAGACCCCGCCAATGATCAAGAAGCTGATCAAGCAGGCCGACCGGGCCTGCGCCTTCTTCGAGGCCACCCAGTTGGCCGGGTTCGATCACGCCGAGTCCCTGGCGATCTTCGGCGCGCCGCCGCCCGGTTACGACCTGAAGATCCTGCCCCTGCCGCCGTTCGAGGCCCAGGCCCGCTATGTTCAGCGCTTCCATGTGCTGTCCCGCGCGGCCGGCTTCGAGTCCGCGCCCGGCGCGGCGTTCGAGACCGAATGACCGGCGGGACCTCCACCTCGGTCGTCATCGGCCTGTCGGCGGTGGTGGTGGCCATCCGCGACGGCGAGGCCGTGGTGCTGACGGTCCGGCCGCACGACGCGGTGACCGACGTCGCCAGTCCCCTGCCCGGCCTGCCGTTCGGTCCGTTCGACCCGGCCGGCCACCGCACCTTCGAGCTGGGCCTGCGGGCCTTCGTCACCGAACAGACCCGGTTCCAGCTGGGTTATGTCGAGCAGCTCTACACCTTCGGCGACGAGGGCCGCGACGCGCCGCGCGCCGAGATGGGGGCCGGCGCCGCCCGGGTCGTCTCGGTCGGCTATCTGGGCCTGACCCCCACCGCCGTCGAGACCCAGGTCCCCGACACCGCCTGGGCCCCGTGGTCGGCCTTCTTCCCATGGGAGGACTGGCGTCACGGCCGCCCCGCCCTGCTGGACGACGCCATCGCCCCCGCCCTGCGCCGCTGGGCGGGCGAGGACGCCGGCAAGTGGTCGCGCGCCCGCCTGGCCTTCGCCCTGGACGGCGCGCCGTGGAACGAGGAACGCGTGCTGGAGCGCTACGAGCTGCTTTACGAGGCCGGCCTGGCCCCCGAGGCCGCCCGCGACCGGGCCCGGGCCGAGGGCCACGACCCGGCCGAGCCCGCCGCCCTGTCGGCCGCCCTGGGCGAGCCGATGATCTCGGACCACCGCCGCATCCTGGCCACCGGCCTCTCGCGCATCCGGGGCAAGATCAAGTACCGCCCGGTGGTGTTCGAGCTGATGCCGGCCGAGTTCACCCTCTCGGCTCTGCAGCGCACGGTCGAGGCCATCGCCGGCGTGCCGCTGCACAAGCAGAACTTCCGCCGCGTGGTCGAGCGCGAGGACCTGGTCGAGGGCCTGGGCCGCCAGGACGCCGACACCGGCGGCCGCCCGGCCGAGCTGTTCCGCTTCCGCCGCGAGATCCTGACGGCGCGGCCGGCCATGGGCCTGAGCCTGCCGCTGCTGCGGGACTAGCCGGCGTGGCGAACCTTTCCCGCATGCATCTGATCGTCGGCGGTGTCGCGATCCTCGTCCTGGCCGGTCTCGGCGCGGGCGTGACCGCCTATCTCCTGCGCGACACCCAGACCCCGGTCGCGGATCGCGGGACCGACAACGCCGAGGCCATCGAGGGCGCCCGCATCGCCGTCGCTGGCCGCTTCCCCCAGGCCCAGGCCGTCGACTTCGGCAAGGTCTTCGTCCACTGGGACGGCGAGATCCCCTCGGTCTGCGGCGAGGTCGACATCGTCGAGGAACAGGACGGCTTCGACGGCGCCGAGCGCTTCGTCTGGTCGCAAGGCGCCCTGGCGCTGGAGGAGATCGACGGCGGCGACGTGCTGGACCGGCAGTGGAGCGATCTCTGCGCGTGAGGCTCCGAACGACGCCCCGGCGGCCGACGCGTTGGTCCTTCACCTGCTGACTGGCCATCGTTGTCTCTCCGGCCTGATGCGTGAATTCGCCGGCCGGACGCAGTTGGACTATGCGTCCGACGGGGTCCGCTGCGAGATCGAGGCCGCCCTCTAAGCCCGGCCTCGCTGGCCGGCTCTCCGCGGAAGCGGCGACGACGTGTCTGTGGACAAGGTTTCACGTGCGTAGCTTGACAAGACTTGCCACTCTGACCTGGGCTTGGCCGCCGCACGGCGCCGCCGAGAGCTCGACGGAGGGCGTGATGATCTATGCAAAGGCCACGGCCTATCTCGTCGCCTGGGTGTCGCTGGCGATCGTCCTGATCCGCGTCATCGTCGGCCCGCTCTGGGGTTCGGCCACCGACATCGGCCTGATCGCCGCGCCCATCGCCTTCGCCCTCGGAGTCGTGGGTCTGGGGCTGCTGGCGTCGATCATGCTCAAAGACATCAACAAGACTCGCCAATCGACCAACGGGGATATCGGGGAATGACCGAAGACTTCCAGACCAAGGCCGCCAAGGCCCGCGCCAGGGTGAAGGCGACGGGGCGCAACTTCGCCATCGGCGGGGTCAGTCTGCTGGTCCTGGTGCTGGGCTCCTGCAGCGTCGCCTCGCACAGCACGACGGTCGAGCCCGGCAACGCCGGCGTGAAGATCAAGACCCTGGGCTCGGGCGCCGGCGTCTCGCCCGAGCCCCTGCCCGCCCGCTGGTACTTCCGCGGGATCGGCGAGCGCATCGTCCAGTATCCGGTGATCCAGCGCACCTACAGCTATACGCGCGAGAAGGACGAGCGCGGCAACGAGAACGAGGAGATCACCTTCTCCGACAACACCGGCCTGCCGATGACGGCGGACGTATCGGTGACCCTGCAGGTCAACCCGGCCTCGGCGCCCAACCTCTACCAGACCTACCGCCTGTCGTTCGACCAGCTGCTGGACGGCCCGATCCGCAACGACGTGCGCTCGGCCGTCGCGGCCGAAGCCGAGAAGGTCGGGGTCGAGACGCTCTACAGCGGCGGCCGCCAGGCGGTGATGCAGCGCGCCTTCGCCCGGGTGTCGGGCAAGTGGGCCAAACACGGCGTCACGGTCTCGCAAATGGATTGGATCGGCTCGATCCGCTATCCGGACGCCATCATCCAGCAGATGCAGAACAAGACCCAGCTGGAGCAGGAAGCCCTGGCCGCCAAGGCGCTGGAAGCCAAGGAGACGGCCCTGGCCAACGCCGCGATCGCCAAGGCGCGCGGCGAGGCCGAATCCATTCGCATCAAGGGCGAGGCGATCCGCGCCAACCCGCAGATCCTCCAGCAGCTGGCCATCGAGAAGTGGAACGGCGAACTGCCCAAGGTGACCGGCGGCGCCACGCCCTTCGTCAAGATCGATTGACGGATTGGGCGGATCGCCGAGGGAACGGCGGCCGGGCGCGCACATTCAAGCCTGATGCATCGCGCCCGGCACTACCTGAACCCCCGCACCGAAGGCTTCGCCCTGGCCGCCCTGCTCGGGCTGGGCGTGGCGCTGGCGGTGTTCCAGGACGTGGCCGACGACCAGAACGAGGCCGACGGCCAGGCGTCCGACTGGAAGATTCTCAAGGCCCTGCGGACCGACGGTGACCCTGCCGAGCCCGTCGGCCCCCGGTGGCTCAAGGAAAGCCTGACCGAGACCAGCGCCCTGGGCGGGATCACCGTGCTGGCCGGACTGACGGCGGTGACGGCCGGCGGCCTGGCCATCGCCGGCAAGCGCCGCGAGGCCCTGCTGACGGCGGGCGTGTTCGCCGGCGCCCTGGTGCTGAGCGAGGGGCTGAAGAACCTGTTCAAGCGCAGCCGGCCGCCGGCCGAATACCGCGCCGCCGAGGCGGTCAACGAGAGCTTCCCCAGCGGCCACGCCCTGCTGTCGGCCGCGACGTTTCTGTCGCTGGGCATACTGTTCGCGCAGGGAGCCAAAGGCACGGCGCTGCGGGCCTACGGCCTGGCCGTGGGGGCGACGACGGCCGCCGCCGTCGGTTTCAGCCGGGTGTTCCTCGGCGTCCACTGGACCAACGACGTGCTGGGCGGCTGGGCCGCGGGCTCGGCCTGGGCGGCGACCTGCTGGCTGGTGGGCCGCGAGCGGCGGTAGGCCTCATGACCTCCGACCCGCCCGGCGAACCCGCCCTCCAGACGATGCGCCTCGCTCAGGGGATCGATCTCGCCTTCAGGACCGCGGGCGACAGGGCTCGGCCCGCGCTGGTGCTGCTGCATGGCTTCCCCAGTTCGTCCCGGACCTTTCGCCGGTTGATCGGACCGCTGTCACGGCTGGCCTATGTGGTGGCGCCCGACCTGCCCGGCTTCGGCGCTTCGGACGTGCTGGATCGGCCGTCGTTCTCGGCGTTCAGCGACTGCGTCGAGGAACTGCTCGAGCGGCTGGAGGTCGGCGAACGCTTCATCTACCTCCACGACTTCGGCGCGCCCGTCGGCCTGCGGCTGGCCATGCGCGCGCCGGATAAGGTCCGTGGTCTCGTCATCCAGAACGCCAACGCCCATCGTTCGGGCCTTGGTCCTCAATGGGCCGACACCCTGGAATTCTGGTCCGCGCCCGACGCCCGGAACGAAGCGGCGGCCACCGCCCATCTCACCCCGGACGGCCTGCGCGAGCAGTATGTCGGCGGCCTGCCGGCAGAGCTCGCCGCGCGCATCGATCCCCGGGTCTGGGCCGAGGACTGGCGCGTCATGGGCCTGCCAGGCCGGATGGAGACCCAGCGCGCCTTGATCGCGGACTATGCCAGCCACGTGGCGCGGTTCGACGAGATCGCGTCCTACCTGGCCGCGCATCAGCCGCCGGCCCTGCTGTTGTGGGGCCGGCACGATCCGTTCTTCGACCTGGCGGAGGTCTCGTCCTGGCTGGCGGCGCTTCCGCGCATGGAAGCCCACGTCTTCGACGCCGGGCATTTCCTGCTGGAGACCCACGCGGATCAGGCGGCCCGGCTCATGGGCGAGTTCCTCGCGCCGCGGCTCACTCCGCGGCCCTGATCTCCGCGTCCGCCGTGCCTTCGCGCTCCAGCCGCGCCCGCCACTTCGCCTTCAGGGTGTGGGACGTGTCGCGCGAGCCGTCGTGGCTCCAGCCCGGCGGGCCGAAGATATAGCCCAGGGCGTGGCGCGGATGACGGACCACATCCTTCCCGATGCCGATGAACTCGTGGAAGACGTTGGTCAGCAGGTTGAAGCTGGCCAGGTTCTTCACCGTCCCGTAGCGGCAGGGCTCCTCGTCGACCTCGGGGATGAAGGTGCCGAACATCCGGTCCCAGATGATCAGGATGCCGGCGTAGTTGGCGTCCAGGTAGCGGGCGTTGCGGGCGTGGTGCACCCGGTGGTGCGAGGGGGTGTTGAACACCGCCTCGAACCAGCGCGGCATGCGCTTGATCGCCTCGGTGTGGATCCAGAACTGGTAGATCAGGCTGATCCCCTTCTGGATGGCCACCATGGCCGGCGGGAAGCCCAGGAACGACAGCGGCAGCCACAGCAGCCAGGTGCCCACCACGCCGCCCGTCCAGGTCTGCCGCAGGGCCGTCGACAGGTTGTAGTGGGTGGAGGTGTGGTGGTTGACGTGGCTGGCCCACCAGAAGCGCCGCTCGTGGGCGATGCGGTGGAACCAGTAGTAGGTCAGGTCCTCGGCGAAGAAGAGGATCACCCAGGCCCAGACGGCGGTCATCGGGATCGTGAAGATCCGATGCTGCCAGACCCACACGGTGGCGGCGAAGATCGCCCCGCCCAGGATCGCCCCGGCGATGCTGCTCCCCAGGCCCAGGGTCAGGGACATGGCGGTGTCCTTGGCCTCGTAGCGGGCGTTGGCCTTGCCCATCCGGGCCAGGACGATCTCGAGGATGACGGCCAGCACGAAGAACGGGATGGCCATCTGCACGGGGTCGAAGGTCTTCATGCGACGGCTTCCCGGGACGCGAATTCGGCCGAAACAAGTTGGGGGGGCGGCCAGACGCCGTCCTTCAGGGCCAGGCGCGGGGCGCCGTCGGCGGTCTTGAGGACGAGGAACCCCTTGTCGGCCTTGGCGGCCAGGGCGGCGGTCCAGGCCAGGTCGCGGGCCACATAGCCGTCGCCCTTGCGCCAGGCGACCAGGGCCCGGTCGCCCGAACGCGCCACAAGGCCGGCGCCGTCGGCGGCGATCCACAGGGCGTCGATGCGCTCGTCGGGGAACTCCACGGCCAGCAGGGCCCGGGCGCCGTCGGCGTCGAGCGGCGGGGTCGCGCGCGGAATCCGCGCCCAGGCCGCGATGGCGACCAGCAGGCTGACGGCCACGGCCGAGCCCAGCAATTGGACCAACAGCGCCTTGTCCAAACGACGCTTCCTCCCGAAAACTTGACGCCAGCGTCACGCTCCACGCTTCGAGCGTCAAGGGCGACGTAGGGTCACGGCGCGACGGGCGCCGGCGTCTTTGGGTGTTTACGCCGCCCGTTTTCCTGCCCAAGGTTGTGCGTCCGCCAGGGAGCGGGCGGCTTTTTGGGAATTCGTCATGTCGCTGATGTTCCAGCCGTTCAAGAAATACGCCGACTTCAACGGCCGCGCGCGTCGCTCGGAATACTGGCTGTTCTCGCTGTTCTGCTTCATCGTCGGCATCGTCATCGGCATTCTGCGCGTGGCGACCGGCGGCTTCGAGTCGTTGGAAAGCAATCGGATGGATCCGATCGGCATCCTCAACCTGCTGTTTTCGCTGGCCGTGCTGGTCCCCAGCATCGCCGTGGCCTTCCGCCGCCTGCATGACACCAACCGCTCGGCCTGGTGGATTCTGATCGGCCTGATCCCGCTGCTCGGCTGGATCGTGCTGATCGTCTTCTACCTGCTGCCCGGCACGCCGGGCCCGAACCGCTTCGGCCCCGACCCGAAGTCGCCGCACGCCGGCGGCGCCGACGCCGCGGAAGTGTTCAGCTGATCCCGGTCTGAGCCGCGCTCAGACCGCCTGATACGACGACGCGCGCCCCCGAAAGGAGGCGCGCGTCTTTCGTTTCAGCCCAGGTTTCGGGCTTTGGGCCTAGAACTTCCGCGCGTAGCCCACCGACACCACGTTGGCGTCGGCCGCGTCGTTGTCGCGGTATTGCTGGCGGGTGTAGTCGACGCGGACGCCGTTCTTGTCGTCGACCTTGTATTGGGCGCCGACGCCGTAGTTGACGCTGTCGGCGTCGAACTTGTTCTCGACCCCGGCCACGGTCTGCTTGAACTGGCTGTTGCCGTAGCCGACGCGGGCCAGCAGGTCGATGTTCGGGGTCACCGGCAGGAAGCCCACGCCGTAGACCGCGGCCTGGTGGGTCTGCTCGATGTTGGACCGGACGCCGGCCTGGTCGATGTTGTCGTCCTTGACGCCGCCGGACAGCTCGCCCTCGACGCCGAAGTGCGGGGTCAGCTTGGCGCCCAGGCGGCCCTGCACCGCGCCGGTGTCGGCGCCCTCGGCGCGGGAACCGGCGTAGCCCAGGGTCCCATAGACCTCTTGAGCCTGCGACAGGGCGGGAACAGCGGCGACCGAAAGGGCGGCCAAGGACCCGGTAAGGGCGGCCGCCGTCATGAGAGTTTTCATTGTTGTACTCCTTGGCACTAGCGAGGCAGGGGGAGCGCCTCGACCTGACCTGGATAGCCTCGCCATGGGGCCGCCTTTGGACCCTGGCGCGCCCGTTTGGGGCCATTGGGTGTCGATCTCGACACGTCCGTGGCGATTGTGGCGGCGCGAAAACGTTCCGTATTCCGCGTCGAAAGCCACAGGGTGTGGCTTCCCTGCCGCGCGGGGAAAGGTGACGCCCACGTCAGGCGTGCTATTGATCGGTCACAAAGTCAGAGCCGCGCTCCCAAACCTTTTCAGAGGGAGGCGCGCCAGCGTCACCGGGACCGCCGCCTTGCCTAAAGCCGTCATCGTCGCCACGGGGCTCTACACCCCGCCGTTCAGCGTTTCGAACACCGAGCTGGTCGAAGCCTTCAACGCTTACGTCGAGCGCTTCAACGCCGCCAACGCCGAGGCGATCGCCGCCGGCGAGGTCGTCGCGCTGGCCCCCTCCTCGCCCGAATTCATCGAGAAGGCCTCGGGCATCAAGGCCCGCTACGTGATGGACAAGGCCGGGATCATCGACCCCGAGGTCATGCGCCCGATCCTGCCCGAGCGCTCCAACGACGAGATTTCGATCCTGGCCGAAATGGCCGTCGAGGCCGCCAGGCAGGCGATCGCCCGCTGGGGCAAGCCCGTTTCCGAGATCGGGGCGGTGATCTGTGCGGCCTCGAACATGCAGCGCGCCTATCCGGCCATGGCCATCGAGGTGCAGCAGGCCCTGGGCATCGAGGGCTTTGCGTTCGACATGAACGTCGCCTGTTCGTCGGCCACCTTCGGCATCAAGACCGCCGCCGACTTCATCGCCACCGGCAGCGCCAAGGCCGTGCTGATGGTCAATCCCGAGATCTGCTCGGGCCATCTGAATTTCACCGACCGCGACAGCCATTTCATCTTCGGCGACGTGGCCACGGCCGTGATCCTGGAAGACGAAAGCCAGGCGACCGGCGGCTGGGAGATCCTGGGCACACGGCTGAAGACCGAGTTCTCGAACAACATCCGCAACAACTTCGGCTTCCTCAATCGCACCGCCCCCGAGGGGATCGGCGCCAAGGACAAGCTGTTCGTGCAGGAAGGCCGCAAGGTGTTCCGCGAGGTGGTGCCGATGGTCAGCCAGATGATCGTCGAGCACGCCGGCGACATCGGCGTGGACCCCACGGGCCTCAAGCGCCTGTGGCTCCACCAGGCCAACATCAACATGAACGATCTCATCGCGCGAAAAGTGCTGGGCCGCGATCCCGAGCCCGGCGAGAACGTGATCATCCTGGACACCTACGCCAACACCAGCTCGGCCGGTTCGATCATCGCCTTCCACACCGCCAACGACGACTTCGCGCCGGGCGAGACGGGCCTGATCTGCAGCTTCGGCGCGGGTTATTCGGCGGGCACGGTGTTCGTCAGGAAGCGGTAGGTCCGATCTACTTGATGGCCTGGAAGACGACCGGCGTCGCAGGCATGCCGTGGCCCGCCAGCGTCCACCCCGTCGTCGAACGGCCGATGACGTAACAACGGGGCGGTCCGGCGTCGAACAGGCACAGCTTGTCGCCTTCGATGCCAAAGCGCCCCTGGTTTGAGCCAAAGTCCTGGCTCTGGAACCAGGTTCCGTCGGTCCTGAGGACCAGGTCGCCCGTGCCCACCGGCAAGGTCCGCTGCAGAGCGACGGCTTGGCCAGCGAACGCCCGTCTGGCTGCGGCCGTATCGAACGCGAGCGCCTCCGACTTCGGGTGCGCCGCCTTCCAGTCCATCGCCCGACGGATGCGATTGCCCACGGCCGGGTGGTCGTAGAATAGCACCTCCTCGAGCCGGCTAGGCGTCGCCGCGCGGTATTCGATGGTCTTGACCAGGGCCTTGGACAGGCCGTCCGGCTCGTTGAAGTGGACCAGGCTGTAGTGGTCGGCGTCGCTTTCGGCGATGCGGATCAGGCTGTTGGTCACCGGCGTGCCCAGCAGCGACAGCGCCGCCATGATCACGCTCAGCACCGGCAGGCCGGCGGGGTCGGCGACACCCTTGACCGTGTCGGCGCCCAACAGGGCCGAGACCGGCGCGAACAGGCGGTCGACCAGGAAGAAGGCCAGGATCGCCAGCAGGCTCATCACGCCCGCGATCCACAGCGAATGATGGTGGGCGTAGTGGCCCATCTCGTGGCCGACGACGCCGCGCACCTCGGCCAGGTCCGCGCCCTGCTTGAACATGGTGTCGCTCATCGCCACCCGCGCCGAGCCGAACGCGCCCGAGACGTTGGCGGTGTAGGCGTTGGACTGCTTGGAGCCGTTGTAGACGAAGATCTTGTCGGCCGGGACGCCGTTGGCCTTGGCCATGGCCACGACCTGGTCGCGCACCGGACCGGCCGGCGCGGGGGTGTACTGGTTGAAGATCGGCTGGATATAGATCGGCGACAGCACCATCAGGATAGTGATGAACACCGCCGTCAGCCCGCCGCTCCACAGCCACCAGGTGCGCGGAGCCTTGCGGATCAGGGCATAAAGCGCCGTCAGGAACAGGCCGAACAGCACCGCGCCGATCGCCATGTCGATCGCCGCCTCGCCCAGCCAGCCGGTGAAGGCCTGGCTGGTCAGGCCGTACTGCTTCTGCCGCCACCAGCCGGCATAGGCCGACCACGGCAGGCTGAGCACGCTGTCGACCAGCAGATAGACGACGCCCACCACCAGGCTGACCAGCACCGGCCGCGACTTGCGCCGCTCCAGCCGTCGCCGCAGCCCGACAAGCACGCCGCTGCGCACGATCAGGAACGCCGTCAGCACCGAAACCAGGAAGCCCCACAACAGCAGCCAGTGGCCGCCCTGGGTGTAGGCCGTGGCCTTGGCGTGCGCCTCGGGCGGCAGTTGCGCCAGATAGGCCGCGGTGGCGGCGACCGGATCGAACTGAGCCAACGGAATTCCCCCAACGACAGTACAGCCTCGCAGGAAGCCAGAGCGCGGCCCCGGCGTCAGGTTAAATCTCGGTCAGGTGAGCCCCAGCGGTAGCGGCGGCGACGCTTGCCACTGGCGGCGGCGCGCCGGGCGTATAGAAATGCGTCGATGATTTTCGTCTTCCGAGGCTCGCATGCGATTCCCCGCTCGTCGTGAACTCCTGATCGCCCTGGCCCTGGGAGCGACCGCCGCCCTCGCCGGCTGCGGCGGCAAGACTGGGAACGTCGCCGAGAGCGGGCTCAAGCGCGTCGAGGCGACCAAGGTCCTGCGCGTCGGGCTGGAAGGCACCTATCCGCCGTTCAACTTCCAGGACAAGGACGGCCAGCTGGCCGGCTTCGAGGTCGATTTCGCCAACGCCCTGGCCGCCCAGATGAAGGTCAAGGCCGAGTTCCACCCCTCGCCGTTCGCGGGCCTGCTGGGCGCGTTGGAGTCCAAGCGGATCGACGTGGTGATCAACCAGATCACCATCACGCCGGAACGGGCGGCCAAATACGACTTCTCTCGGCCCTACACCGTCTCGGGCATCCAGATCATCGTCCGCAAGGGCCAGACGGGCGTCGCCACGCCCGCCGACCTGGCGGGCAAGAAGGTCGGCGTGGGCCTGGGCACCAACTACGAGAGCTGGCTGCGGGCCAATGTCCCGACCGCCGTCGTGCGCACCTATGACGACGATCCCACCAAGTACCAGGACCTGAAGGCCGGCCGCATCGACGCGGTGCTGAACGATCGTCTGGTGGCCGCCGACTTCGTCAAGACCACGCCCGACTTCGTCGCCTCGGGCCCGCCGTTCGCCAGCCAGGGCATGGGCGTGGCCATGCTGCGCGACCCGGCCATGAAGGTGACCGTCGACCAGGCCATCGACGCCCTGCGCGCCAACGGCCAGCTGGCGGCGATCTCGACCAAGTGGTTCGGGCAGGACGTGACGAAGTGAATCCGGCTCGTTCCATGATTGGGGACAGGCGCATGCGCCTGTCCCCGGCCATTCCCCGATGAACCCCGCCCTCGATCTCATCGCCCAGTCCGCCCCGCTGCTGCTGAAAGGCGCGGGCTACACGGTGCTGCTCAGCCTGATCGGCATGGGCGTGGGGCTGGTGATCGGCTTTGGCCTGGCGCTGATGCGGCTGTCGCGCAGCCCGCTGCTGCGCTGGCCGGCGGCGGTCTACGTCTCGGCGATCCGGGGCACGCCGCTCTTGGTGCAGCTGTTCCTGATCTACTACGGCCTGCCGCAGTTGGGCGTCCAGCTGCCGCCGCTGCTGGCGGCGGGGATCGGCTTTTCGATCAATATCGGCGCCTATGCGGGCGAGATCCTGCGCAGCGCCATCGCCGCCGTCGACAAGGGCCAGTGGGAAGCCGCCAGCGTGCTGGGCATGAGCCGCGGCCAGGCCCTGCGGCGGGTGATCCTGCCCCAGGCCGCCCGCACCGCCGTCGCGCCGCTGTCCAACAGCTTCATCAGCCTGGTCAAGGACACCTCGCTGGCCGCCACCATCCAGGTGCCCGAGCTGTTCCGCCAGGCCCAGCTGATCACCGCCCGCACCTACGAGATCTTCGCGATGTATCTGGCGGCCGCCGCCCTCTACTGGATCCTCTCCAGCCTGCTGGCCCTGGGCCAGACCCGGCTGGAACGCCAGGCGGAGGGCCGCCGATGACCACCCTCTTGGGGAGCGCCATCGAGGCCAACGGCCTGATCAAGCGCTTCGGCGCCACCACCGTCGTCAACGGCGTCGACCTGACCGTCGCGCCCGGCGAGGTGGTCGCGGTCATCGGCCCCAGCGGTTCGGGCAAGAGCACCCTGCTGCGCTGCCTGGCGGGGCTGGAGCTGATCGACGGCGGGACCCTGACCGTGGCCGGCGTAACCGCCGGGTCCAAGCCGCCCCTGGCCCGCGCCCTGAAAGGCCGGGTCGGCTTCGTGTTCCAGAGCTTCAACCTCTTCCCGCACCGCACGGCCCTGCAGAACGTGGCCGAGGGCCTGATCGTGGTGCGCGGCGTCAAGCCGGCGCAAGCCCACGAGAAAGCCCGGGCCCTGCTGACCAAGGTCGGCCTGGCCCATCGGGTCGACGCCTATCCCCGCGAGCTGTCCGGCGGCCAGCAGCAGCGCTGCGCGATCGCCCGGGCGCTGGCCATGGATCCCGAGGTCATCCTGTTCGACGAACCGACCTCGGCGCTCGACCCGGAACTGGTCGGCGAGGTGCTGACGGTGATCCGCGACCTGGCCGCCGAGAAGCGCACCATGGTCATCGTGACCCACCAAATGGACTTCGCGCGGGATGTGGCGGATCGGACGCTGTTCATGGATGACGGCGTTATAATTGAACAAGGCCCTTCCGCCGCCGTGCTGGGATCGCCTAAGGAAGATCGCACGCGGCGATTCCTCAGCAAGGTTAGCGGCCTAAGGTCATAATTTGGCCTCCGGCGCCCCTCACCTCCTCGCCGCCGACGCCGTGTGCATTGAGGCGAGGTCCCAGTGAAACAATATATCGATCTGCAAGGCGCATCGGGCGCCGTCTACCGTTACAAGCTGGCCGAGGATCGCGATCCTCGGACGACGATCGCCGGCAATTTCGTGTTCGTCGACGCGCACGGGACGATCATCTATGCGGGTGAGGCCAACAACCTGCATGGGGCCGGCAACCGCTTCCCCGAGGCCGCGCTGAAGCACAAGGCCGAACACCTCTATACGCGCCTGAACGTCTCGGGCGCCTCGCGCTCGGACGAGCTGCAGGACATCGTGGCGGCCGTGAAGCCGGTCATGAACCGGGGCGAGTAGGCCCCTCTCGGAGCTCCCGGCCGACAGAAACGTCGTCCCGGGATCCGTCCGACCTCCTACGGTCGAGCTTCCCTCGAAAATACGGCACGAAAAGAGAACGCGGCGGCGTCCACATCCGGCGCAGGCTTCGCTATGGTGGCGCCAGCATGCGCCCCGAGATTCTCTTTCCGCTGTTCACGCCGGTCTCCACGCTGAAAGGTGTGGGGCCGCGCGTCGCGCCGCTGGTCGAGCGCCTGGCGGGGCCGATCGTCCGCGACGTGCTGTTCACGCCGCCCACCAGCCTGATCCGCCGCACGGCCACCACCTCGGACCGCGCGGTCGACGGCCAGGTCCAGACGTTCCTGGTGACCATCGACGCCCACCTGCCGCCGCAGCGCTCGGGCCAGCCCTGGCGGATCCGCGCCTGGGACGAGCACGGCTTCGTCACCCTGACCTGGTTCAAGGGCCACGGGCCGCATCTGGAGCGCCAGCATCCGGTCGGCGCCAGGCGGGCCGTCAGCGGCAAGGTCGAGCGCTACGGCAGCGAAATCCAGGTCGCTCACCCCGACTACCTGATCGACGCCGACAAGGCGGCCGACATCCCGCCGGTCGAGCCGGTCTATCCGGCCACGGCCGGCCTGCCCTCGCGCACCTTCCGCAAGTTCGCCCAGGAGGCCCTGGAGCGGGCCGCCAGCCTACCCGAATGGCAGGACCCAGCCTGGCTGACCCGCGAAGGCTTTCCGGCCTGGCGCGAGGCCCTGGCGCTGCTGCACAACCCGCAGACCGAGATCGACCTGTCGCCGATGTCGGTGGCCCGCCGCCGCCTGGCCTATGACGAGCTTCTGGCCCACCAGTTGGCCCTGGCCCAGCGCAAGGCCGGCAAGCGCTCGCACCCCGCCCCGCGCATCCACGCCGGCCCGTTGTCGGACGCCGTCGAGAAGGCCCTGCCCTTCAAGCTGACCGGCGCCCAGATCCGCGCCCTGTCCGAGGTGCGCGGCGACATGGCCAGCGGCGAGCGGATGGGCCGGCTGCTGCAGGGCGACGTCGGCTCGGGCAAGACGGTGGTGGCCATGCTGGCCATGGCCGACGCGGCCGCCAGCGGGCTGCAGTCGGCCCTGATGGCCCCGACCGAGATCCTGGCCCGCCAGCACTACGAGACCCTGGCCCCGCCGCTGGAGGCCCAAGGCCTGGCGGTGATCCTGCTGACCGGCCGCGACAAGGGCTCGGCCCGGGCCTCCAAGCTGGCCAAGCTGGCCGACGGCTCGGCCGCCGTGGCCGTGGGCACCCACGCCCTGTTCCAGGACGACGTGGCGTTCAAGGCGCTGGGCCTGACGATCATCGACGAACAGCACCGTTTCGGGGTCAACGAACGTAAGCGGCTGCAGGACAAGGGTGAGGGCGCACACCTGGTCGCCATGTCGGCCACGCCGATCCCGCGCACCCTGGAGCTGACCGTGTTCGGCGACCTGGACGTCTCGCGGATCGACGAGAAGCCGCCGGGCCGCACGCCGGTCGCCACCCGCGCCGCGCCGACGCCGCGCATCCCGGAGATCATCGAACGACTTAAGGCCGCCGCCCAGGCCGGGGCCCAGGCCTTCTGGATCTGTCCGCTGGTCTCGGAGTCCGAGAAGATCGACCTGCGGGACGCCGAGCAGCGCGCCGCCTCCCTGCGCCAGGCCATCGGCCCCAGCGTCGGCCTGGTCCACGGCCAGATGCCCGCCGCCGAGAAGGACGCGGTCATGCAGGCCTTCGTCGACGGCGAGGTCAGCGTGCTGGTCGCCACCACCGTGGTCGAGGTCGGGGTCAACGTGCCCAACGCCAGCATCATGGTCATCGAGCACGCCGACCGCTTCGGCCTGGCCCAGCTTCACCAGCTGCGCGGCCGTGTGGGTCGCGGGGCGCGCGAGAGCTCCTGCGTCCTGCTCTACGACCCGCCGCTGTCGGAGACCGCCCAGCAGCGGCTGGACATCCTGCGTCGCAGCGACGACGGTTTCGAGATCGCCGAGAAGGACCTGGAGCTGCGCGGCGGCGGCGATCCGCTGGGCCTCAAGCAGAGCGGCTTCCCGGCCTACAAGCTGGCCGATCCCGTCGCCCACCGCGACCTGATCGCCGTGGCCGCCGACGACGCCCGGCTGATCCTGGCCCGCGACCCGGATCTGACCAGCCCGCGCGGCCAGGTGGTGCGGATGCTGCAGGAGCTGTTCGACTGGAAGGCCGCTTCTCCCTTGAATGACGCTGGGTGAGGCGAAGGAGGCTGGCGACATGGATGTGCCCGCCGCCCTTTCCGCCCTGGCCCCGCGCCTGTCGCCCGGCGCGACGACGGCGGTGAACGCCCGCCGGCTGTCGGGCGGGGCCAGCCAGGAGACCTGGGCCTTCGACCTGGACGACGGGACGCCGCTGATCCTGCGCCGACGGCCGCCGAGCGGGTCGATGAGCGCCGCGGCCCTGCCGCTCTCGACCGAAGCCGCCCTGCAGGCCGCCGTCGCCCCGAGGGGCGCGCCCGTGCCGGAGGTGGTCCGGGTGTGCGAGCCCGCCGACGGCCTGGGCGAGGCCTATGTCATGCGCCGGCTGGAGGGCGAGACCCTGGGCAAGCGCATCGTCCGCGACGAGGCCTTCGCCGGCGTCCGCCCGGGCCTGGCGCGGCGGTGCGGCGAGGTGCTGGCGACGATCCACGCCACGCCGCTGAATGGTTTGCCGCCTTTGGCCGCCTCCGACGCGGCCAGCGAACTGGCGCGCTACGAAGAGGTCTATCGCCAGTCGGGCGCCCAGCGGCCGGTGTTCGAAGCGGCCTTCCGCTGGTTGGCCGACCGCGCCCCGCCGCTGGAGCGGCCGGTGCTGGTCCACGGCGATTTTCGCAACGGCAACCTGATGATCGACCCCGCGAAGGGGCTCGTCGGCGTGCTGGACTGGGAGCTGGCCCATCTGGGCGACCCGGCCGAGGACCTGGGCTGGATCTGCGTCAATTCCTGGCGGTTCGGCGAGTGGCGCCGGCCCGTCGGCGGGTTCGGCGACTACCAGGCCCTGCTGGACGGCCACGCGGCGGCCTGCAGGGCGCCGGTGTCGCTGGACCGGCTGCTGTTCTGGCAGGCCCTTGGCTCGCTGAAATGGGGCGTCATGTGCCTGATGATGTACCTGAGCTTCGCCAGCGGCGCGGACCGTTCCATCGAGCGGGCGATGATCGGCCGGCGGGCCAGCGAGACCGAGATCGACCTGGTGCTGCTGATGGAGCGCGCCGCATGATCACCCACCCGACCGCCGCCGAACTGAACGAGGCCCTGGCCGCCGTCGAAGCCGGGCCGCCAGGCGACGCCCGCGCCGCCTTCATCGCCCGGGTCGCCGACAACGCCCGCGCGACGCTGGAACGCGAAACGGCGCTGGGACCGGCGGCGGAAGCGGCGGCGCTCGAACGACTACGCGCCCTGCTCGACCTGGACGGCGACTTCGAGATGCTGAACGCCGAACTCTGCGTCCGGCTGGCGGACGGCCGCCTGGCCCCGTTGGATCCGGCGGTTCTGGCCCACTTGAAAGCCGCCGTGGTGGATCAGATCGCGATCGACCAGCCGACTTATTGGGGCTTGGCGGCGCTGTCGAGCTGAACGGCCCCGCGCGCCTTTAGCGCCGCCACCCGCGCCAGGGCGTCGGCCTCGATGTCGGCCCAGAACAGGTTGAAGCCGTCGACCTTGCGGCGGTCGGTCCACGAGCCGCTGTCGCGCAGCGAGGTCGATTTCGGGCGGCCGGTGTGCAGCAGGCCGTTCTCGCACTGGGCCCAGACCTGGCGCTTGAGCAGGGCCGGTCGCGAGCCCCACTCCAGGCCCGTGGCGTTGACCGCGCCGAGGTTCAGCTTGGCCAGGGCGCGGGTCTCGTCGCGAGCCCCCAGCAGCGGGTTGACGCAAAGCGGCGGACGGCCGTCCATCGTCACCAACTCGCCGCCCGCGTTCCAGACCAGCGACCGGCTGGTCAGCTCCTGCGCGCGCTGGAAATCGCCGTCCGTCAGCGACGCCCAGGCGACGACGCAGCTGGCCTCGTTGCGGCTTGCACAGGCCGGTACGGGCGCGCCGGGGCCGAACTCGTCGGCGGGCACCACCGTCTCGATCAGATAGACGCCGGCCAGGCGGCCGCGCAGCGCCGCGTTCGGCACGATCTCCTCGTCCAGCAGACGGTCGGCGAGAATGCCGCCCTGCTCCACCCCAACCAGGATGATCGGCCGGCCGCCGTTGTCGTGCTTGAGGTAGTGGCGGAAGGCGTCGCGGACGTCGTCATAGGCGAAGCGCCGGGCGTCGCGGGCGTCGTCGCGCAGCGTCAGGAAGGTGTAGAGGCTGGCCTGGCGATAGTGCGGGGCGAAGATCCGCCCGGCCCGCGCAAACGGCGCGGCGTAGTTGGGCAGCATCACCCGGGCGATGTCCCGCGCGGCCTTGGGCTGGTCGTAGGGCGCGTTCCAGTCGCGGCCGCCGTCATAGCTGGTGGGATGCACGAAGAAGACGTCGGCCGATCCCCGGCCCGCCGCGCCGTGCTGCGGCAGCAACGCCCAGGCGTTGGGATTGGCGTAGTTCGGAGCCGGCGGCGGCTCGTAGGTCTGGAACGGCACCTTGGGGTCCAGCGTCGTGCGCAGGATGTCGTAGCGCCAGTAGAACGCCGCCGTCAGGACCAGCGCCAGGAACAGCACCGCTCCGGCGAAGATCCAGCGCTTGAAACCCTTGAACCGGTCGGCCATGGGCCTTGGTTACACGAACCCGCCGCGCTGCGCGAGACGGCGCGCAAAGCCTTATGCGCCTTCCTGTCCGATGATCGCCACCGAGCAGACGTTGCTGGCCGGCGCGCCGCCCAGATTGTGGGTCATGCCGAACACCGGGTCCTTCAGCTGACGCTCGCCGGCCCGACCCTGGAGCTGCAGATACATCTCGTAGAGCATGCGCAGGCCCGACGCCCCGATCGGGTGGCCGAAGCACTTCAGGCCCCCGTCGATCTGGCACGGCAGGCCGCCATCGGCGTCGTAGAAGCCGTCCAGCACGTCGCGCCAGCCCTGCCCCTCGGGCGAGATGAACAGGTCCTCCATGGTCACCAGCTCGGTGATCGAGAAGCAGTCGTGCACCTCCATCATCGAGATCTGTTCGCGCGGCCGCTCGATGCCGGCCTCGCGATAGGCCTTGCCGGCCGCGATCCGGGCGGTGTGGAAGTGGCTGCCGTCCCAGCCGTTGTACTGGCTCTCATAGCCGTTGGAGACCGACAGCTGCAGGGCCTTGACCATGGTCAGGTTCTTCTTGCCCAGGGCGCGGGCGATCTCCGGCGTGGTGACGATGGCCGCCGCCGCGCCGTCCGACACGCCGCAGCAATCGAACAGGCCCAGGGGCTCGGCGATCATCGGGGCGTTCAGCACCTGCTCCTCGGTGACGGCCTTGCGCAGGTGGGCCTTCGGGTTTTTTACGCCGTTTGCGTGGCTCTTGACCGAGACGTGGGCGATGGCCCGCTTGAGGTCCTCGCGCGAGACGCCGTGCTTGGCGCGGTAGGCGCTGGCCAGCTGGGCGAAGTTGCCGGGCGCCGAGCCGTTGGGGATGATCTGCGGCATCAGGGTGCCGGGATTGCCGACCGGCAGGCCGCCGTAGCCGGTGTCCTTCAGCTTCTCGACGCCCACGGCGATGGCGATGTCGGCCGCCCCCGCCGCCACGGCGTAGACCGCGCCCCGGAAGGCCTCCGAGCCCGAGGCGCAGAAGTTCTCCACCCGGGTGACGGCGATGTTGGGCAGGCGCAGGGCGATCGACAGCGGCGTGCCGCCCTTGCCCGTGCCCAGCTCGTCGACATGGGTCGAGAACCAGGCCGCGTCCAACTGGCTGGGCTCGATGCCGGCGTCGGCCATGGCCTCGACATAGGCCTCGACCATCAGATCGTCGGGCCCAGCGTCCCAGCGCTCGCCGAACTTGCTGCAGCCCATCCCCAGGATGGCGACCTTGTCGCGGATGCCCTTGGCCATGGTCGCGCTCCTATTCCGCCGCCAGGGCGGTGTTCTTGGCCATGGCCGCGCGGTCCGGCGCGGCCTTCCAGAAGTAGCGGGTGAAGCCGCGTTTCTCGTCGACGTCCTTGATCCGGAACACCATCCTGACCGGCAGGCCGCTGTCGACCTCGCCCTGCTCGACGTCGGTGATGTCCATCATGATCCGCCCGCCGCCCTCGAACACGATCATGCCGTAGTGGTTGGGCGGGCTCATCGAGAAGGTCAGGTAGTCGGCAGAGTAGCTGAGGACCGAGGCCTTGCGCTCGGCGAAGCGGTACGGCTCCTGGGTGTCGACTCCGGGATTGTTGGGCGCGACCGAGATGCGGGTGCGGGGGAACTGGACCACGCCGGTCTCGCGGCAGCGGCCGCCGACCAGGCCCAGGATCATGTCCTGGTTGCGGTAGAGGGTGGTCAGGGCCGTCTTGTTGTCCTTCTCGGCCCGCATGCCCTTGTCCCATTCGACCAGGCCGTTGAAGGTGAGGAACTTCAGATAGTTGTCCTCGACTTTTCGGTCGGCCAGGCAACCGGTCACGCCGCGCTCCGGGCGGGCTTTTTCGATGTCGTCGCCAACCCGGAACACCAAGGCCTCGGCGCCCTGGCCGAACTGGGCGACCAGGACCACGTCGCCGGGCCTGGCCTGCTCCAAGGCGTGGGCCAGCATCAGCGGGCCGTGGGCGCAGCCGGCCTCGCCCAGGGTCAGAGCCAGGCTGTCGCGCACCGCCTCGGGGGCGATCCCGATGGTCTTGGCCAAGCTGGCGGCCATGCCGGAGAAGGTGGACGGAAAGCAGAAATGCGTGACTTCTCCGGCGCTTAGACCGGAATTCTCCAAAGCCTGGCGGACGGCCGGCGGGACCAGCTTGACGATGCCCTCGTCGCGGATCCAACGCTCCTCCCAGCCGTAGTCGAAGTCGCTGTCGGCCCCGCGGAAATGGTCGACGAAGTCGTCGGTGACGCTGCCTCGGCCCAGGAGCTGCGCCGCCCCGCCATCGGCCGTGACCACGAAGGCCGCCGCGCCGTCGCCGTTGTCCAGCTCCTGGCTGGACGCCGCCCGGGCTCGCCGATGCTCGCCGGTCGTCACGAGGGCGCGCCTGGACGCCCCGCCCTGCACCGCCGCCAGGGCCTGGCCCAGGGCGGTCAGGCCGCAGCGCTGCGAGCCGGTGACGTCGGCCGAGGCGACGGCCTTCTCCAGGGTCAGGGCGGCGGCGACGATGCCCGCATTCTGGCGATCGACGAACGGCGCCGTGGTCGAGGCGAAATAGAGGGCGTCGACGGCGGAGCGGTCGTCGTCCGGCCCCAGGGCGTCGCGGGCCGCCTCGACAGCCATGGTCAGGGCGTCTTCGTCCCAGTTGGTCATCGACCGCTCGCCCTTGGCCTTGGCCCGCAGGTTCGGCGCGACCCAGGCGTTGGCCTCGGTCACCGCCTTGCGGCTGAGCCGAAGGCGCGGCGCATAGGCGCCCCAGGCGGCGATGCCGACCATGTTCCACTCCCGATCTGCGCCTGTCCCGGCGAGTTATCGGCGATCAGCTTACGCTCGCGGAAAGGGTCGGCAAGTGTGACCTGACGTCAGCGGTACGGGTCGTCCGTGTTCAGGAAGCCCGCCACGTAGTCCTCGACGCCGTCCTCCAGCGAGGTCATCGGCGCGTTGTAGCCGGCGGCGCGCAGGCGGCTCATGTCGGCCTGGGTGAAGTACTGGTACTTGCCGCGCAGCACCTCGGGCATGTCGAAATAGTCGATGTCGGGCTCGCGGCCGACCGCGCGGAAGGTGGCCTCGGCCAGGGCCTTGAACGAGCGGGCCTTGCCGGAACCCAGGTTGTAGACGCCGTTGACGTGCGGGCTCTTGGCCAGCCAGGCGACCACGTCGGCCACGTCGCGCACATAGACGAAGTCGCGCAGCTGGCCGCCGTCCTCGTAGTCGGGGTGATGCGACTTGAACAGGCGCACGCCCTCGCCCGCCGCCACCTTGGGCCAGATCTGGCAGACCACCGACTTCATGCCGTCCTTGTGGTCCTCGTTGGGGCCGTAGACGTTGAAGAACTTCAGCCCGACCCACTGGGTCGGGGCGTGGCCGCGGGCGGCTTCGCGCACGGCGTAGATGTCGAACAGCGCCTTGGACCAGCCGTAGGCGTTCAGCGGGCGCAGGGCCTTGAGGCTCTCCAGGTCGTCCTTGCCGTCGAAACCCTGCTGGCCGTCGCCGTAGGTGGCCGCCGACGAGGCGTAGATCAGCCGGCGCTTGTGCAGGGCGCACCACCGCCACAGATCGCGCGAGAGCACGAAGTTGGACTCCACGATCAGGTCGGCGTCGGGCTCGGTGGTTGAGGAGATCGCCCCCATGTGGATGACCAGCTCGACCTCGTCGCCACGCTCGGCCAGCCACTCGAACAGATCTTCCGGCGGCACGAAGTCGGCGATCGGCGACTTGGCGAGGTTCTTCCACTTGTTCTCGGCGGCCTCGCCCAGCCAGTCGCAGACCACCACGTCGAGGCTGTCGTCCTCGCACAGCTTGGCCACGATGTTGGAGCCGATGAAGCCGGCGCCGCCGGTGACGAGGATGACGCGTCTGGACATGGGAATGGCTTATGCCACAGCGGCATAATGATGAAACCCTCTCCCCATGGGAGGGGGGGCGAGCTTTGCCGAACTCGCGTAGGAACTTCCGTATGGGACCGCCGTTTCAGGCAGCTTCGGATTTGGGCGGGTGCAAATGCAGATAAGCCAAGACGGCCCTGTCATCGTCTGGCTGCGCAACGACCTGCGCCTGGCCGACAATCCCGCCCTCGCCGCCGCGGCCGCTTCGAGGCGGCCGGTGATCCCGCTGTACATCCAGGACCAGACCCCCGGCGTGCGGCCGATGGGCGGGGCGTCGCTGTGGTGGCTGGACAAGTCCCTCGCCGCCCTCGCCGCTTCGTTGCAGGCGATCGGCTCGCGGCTGGTCCTGCGGCGCGGTCCGGCCCGCGAGGTGCTGGAGGACGTCGTCGCCCATGCTCAGCCCGCCGCCGTGGTCTGGAACCGGCTCTACGACGCCGCGTCGATCGACCGCGACAGCGCGATCAAGGCCTGGCTGAAGGGCGAAGGGATCGCTTGCGAGAGCTTCAACGCCGGCCTGCTGAACGAGCCCTGGACGGTCAAGAACGGTTCGGGCCAGCCCTACAAGGTCTTCACGCCCTACTGGCGCGCGGCCCGCGACCAGCTGCATCACGTCCACGCCGAGCCAGCGCCCAAAAGCCTGACCGCACCGGAGCACTGGCCGCGCACCGAGGCGCTGGAGAGCTGGAACCTGCATCCGAGCAAGCCCGACTGGTCCGGAGGCTTCGATCTGTGGACACCAGGAGAGACCGGCGCCCGCGAGCGGCTGGACGACTTCCTCTCCGGTCCGGTGGAGGACTACGACCGCCGGCGCGACCTACCGGGCGTCGAATCCACCTCGCGCCTGTCGCCGCACCTGCACTTCGGCGAGATCGGCCCCCGCCAGGTCTGGGTCGCCGCCCGCAACGCCGCCGAGGCCGGCGACGCGCCCGCCGGTCAGGTCGAGAAGTTCCTGTCCGAGATCGGCTGGCGGGAATTCAATCACTCGATTCTGTTCCACAATCCCGACCTGCCCAAGGCGAACTTCCGGCCCGAATTCGACGGTTTTCCGTGGATGCGCGACGACGCGGCCTTCGAGGCCTGGAGCCGGGGCCAGACCGGCTATCCGATCGTCGACGCCGGGATGCGCGAGCTATGGGCCACCGGCTTCATGCACAACCGCGTGCGGATGATCGTCGCCTCGTTCCTGGTCAAGCACCTGCTGGTCGACTGGCGGCAAGGCGAGGCCTGGTTCTGGGATACGCTGGTCGACGCCGATCTGGCCAACAATGTCGGCAACTGGCAGTGGGTGGCGGGCAGCGGGGCCGATGCGGCGCCCTATTTCCGGATCTTCAACCCGATCGCCCAGGGCCAGAAGTTCGATCCGACCGGCGTCTATGCCCGCCGTTGGGTCCCCGAGCTGGCGACCCTGCCCGACACCATGATCCACGAGCCCTGGAAAGCTTCAGCGCAACTAACCACCGCCGCCAAGCGTATCTACGGAGAACCGATCGTGGGGCATGCGGCGGCGCGCGAACGTGCGCTCGAGGCCTATCGCGGCCTCAGGGGAGAATAGATCTTCTACGCGCTTAGGTAGCAGCCCCATTTACAGTTCGGTTCCGAGAGTTCTTACTTTGGTTCTCAAGTTAGGGATGGGACCGCGTCGATGACCGATATCCTGCCTTCGACCTGGCCGGCCACGGCCCGCGATCCGGAACTGCGTCGCGCTCCGGCCGCCTTCCGCACCGCCCTCCGCGTCGCCGTGGAGAACTGGGCGGTGGGAAACCTGACCTTCGTCCTGCCATCCGGAAAGCCGCTGCGCATCGTCGGCAAGACGGCGGGTCCGGACGCGGTGATCCGAATCCACGACTACCGGTTCATCCGACGGGCCTTGGCCTCGGGCGACATCGGCTTCGCCGAGGGCTACATGGCCGGCGAATGGGACACCCCCGACCTGTCGGTGGTGCTGGAGGCCTTTTCACGCAACTTCGACCGGCTGACGGCCCTGGTGCGCGGCAATCCGCTGATGCAGGCGGTCAACAGCCTCTACCACATGCTTCACCGCAACGACCGGCAGGGCTCCAAGAAGAACATCCACGCCCACTACGACCTGGGCAACGCCTTCTATTCGCGCTGGCTCGATCCCAGCATGACCTATTCCTCGGCCCTGTACGAAGCCCCCAGCCAGCCGCTGGACCAGGCCCAACATGCCAAGTACGCGGCCCTGGCCCGGTCGATCGACCTCAAGCCCGGCCAGCACGTGCTGGAGATCGGCTGCGGCTGGGGCGGCTTCGCCGAGTTCGCGGCCAAGGAGGTCGGCGCCAAGGTGACCGGCGTCACCATCTCCCAGGCCCAGCACGACTTCGCCCGGCAGCGCCTGTTCGACCAGGGCCTGGCCGAGAAGGCCGAGATCCGGTTGATCGACTACCGCGACGTCCAGGGCAAGTTCGACAGCGTCGCCTCGATCGAGATGTTCGAGGCCGTGGGCGAGGAGTACTGGCCGACCTATTTCGGCAAGATCCGCGAGGTGCTGTCGCCCGGCGGCCGGGCCGGCCTGCAGATCATCACCATCCGCGACGAGTTGTTCGCCCGCTATCGCAGCCACACCGACTTCATCCAGCGCTACGTCTTCCCGGGCGGCATGCTGCCCAGCGAGGCTCGCCTGAAGCAGGAAACCGACGCCGCCGGCCTGGCCTGGACCGACGTCAACCGCTTCGGCCAGAACTACGCCGACACCCTGGCCGAATGGGCCGCACGGTTCGAGGCGGCCTGGGACGACATCAAGGGCCTGGGCTTCGACGAGCGGTTCCGCCGGCTGTGGCGGTTCTATCTCAGCTACTGCGAAGCCGGCTTCCGCACCGAACGCACCAACGTGATCCAGCTGGGGCTTTCCCGGGTTTAACCGCGCGGTGCCCTGGAAAACGGAAGCGGGCGTCCCGACCTTCGATGTGCGTAAGCTGCACGACTGCGTAACCGAGGTCGGCCCGATGAACCTCTACACCCTGGTCCTGGATTTCCACGGCGGCACCTACATCACCCAGTTCGAGGCCGACGCGCCGACCGACGCGGTCGCCGCCTGGTGCAAGGAGCTGGAGGACGAACAGCTGCTGGGCGAAGCGTCGTTCCCCGTGGCAGAGGGCATCATGGTCGACGCCATCGAGAACCATCTGGTCGAGGTGGAAGGCCTGCACGGCGCCTGGTGCGCAGCGGCCACCGTGAACGGCAACCTGGCGCTGCTGAACGTGATCATCACCCAGCGGATCGACTAGAGCCCGCCTTCGCAAACCCTGAAACCGCGGGCGACGCCTTCAGGAAAACTGGCCTTGCTTACGGGCCGCGCATCACGATCTACCATGCCGACCTCCCGACCGTCCGGACTGAAGAGATGACCGTGAAGACCAGCGTTCTGGACGCTATCGGCGACACGCCGCTGATCCGCCTCAACCGCGCCAGCGACGCCACCGGCTGCGAGATTCTCGGCAAGGCCGAGTTCATGAACCCCGGTCAGTCGGTTAAGGACCGCGCGGCCCTGGCCATCATCCGCGACGCCGAAGCCCGAGGCCTGCTGCGTCCCGGCGGCCGGATCGTCGAAGGCACGGCCGGCAACACCGGCATCGGCCTGGCCATGGTCGCCTCGGCCCTGGGCTACAAGACCACCATCGTCATCCCGCGCACCCAGAGCCAGGAGAAGAAGGACGCCATCCGCCTGCTCGGCGCCGAGCTGGTCGAGGTGGACGCCGTCCCCTACTCCAACCCCGACAACTATGTGCGCTATTCCGGCCGCCTGGCCGAGGAGCTGGCTAAGACGGAACCCAACGGCGCGATCTGGGCCAACCAGTTCGACAACATCGCCAACCGCCAGGCCCACTTCGAGACCACCGGGCCCGAGATCTTCGAGCAGACCAGCGGCAAGGTGGACGGCTTCATCTGCGCGGTGGGCTCCGGCGGCACCCTGGCCGGCGTCGCGGCAGCCCTGCGCGCCCGCAAACCCGACGTGAAGATCGGCCTGGCCGACCCCGGCGGCGCGTCGCTCTACAGCTGGTACGCCGAGGGCGAGCTGAAATCGGAAGGAACCTCGATCAGCGAGGGCATCGGCCAGGGTCGCGTGACCGCCAATCTCGAGAGCCTGACCGTCGACTACCCCTTCCGGGTCAGCGACGAGGAGATGCTGGAGCAGGTCTTCGACCTGGTGCAGCACGAGGGCCTCTGCCTGGGCGGCTCGACCGGGATCAACGTGGCCGGGGCGGTGCGCATGGCCAAGGCCATGGGTCCTGGCCATACCATCGTGACCATCCTGTGCGACCACGGCTCGCGCTACCAGAGCAAGCTGTTCAACCCCGCCTTCCTGGCCGAGAAGGGTCTGCCGACCCCGCCCTGGATGTAAGGCCAAGCTCGGAATACGGGCGTCGCCCGATTCACCGACCTAGAAGTTGCAGAATTCAACCACCCGGTGCAGGATCGACGGAAGTCGAACCGGGAGGGCCTGATGGCTTGGAAGGGTATTGTCGGCAAGAGCTTCACGCCCGAGGCTTTCGAAACCTATTGCGAAGCTCTGGCGTGGTCGGCGTGGCGGCCGAAGTTCATCGCGCTCCATAACACCGGCGTGCCCAATCTGGCTCAGAGGCCGGACGGCTTCACCCCGAAGCACATCGCCAATCTCGAGGCCTATTATCGCGACCAGCAAAAATGGAGCGCGGGGCCGCATCTGTTCGTCGACGACAAGCAGATCTGGGTCTTCACGCCGCTGACGGTGTCCGGCGTCCACTCGCCCAGCTGGAACACCATCGCCCTGGGCCTTGAGATGCTGGGCGACTACGAGAAGGATCCGTTCGACAGCGGTCGCGGCGCGCTGGTCCGCGACAACGCCGTAGCGGCCATGGCCACCCTGTCGGCCGTGCTGGGCCTGGATCCGACCACGATGCGCCTGCACCGCGAGGACCCGGCCACCACCCACGCCTGCCCGGGCAAGAACGTCAAGAAGCTCGAGGTCATACAGCGCGTGCAGGAAAAGATGGTCGAGGAGGCCAAGGAGCACTCCCTCCAAGAGGCGCATCCCTGACCGCTTGCCCCCCGCCGCCGATCGCGTGATCTTGCCCGCCTTCTCGAAGGGGCGAGTCAGACCCCGAAAGGCTTTCGCATGACCCCTGCCGATCCGCTCGTCTCCACCGCCTGGCTGGCCGACCACCTCCACGCGCCCGACGTCCGCATCGTCGACGGGTCGTGGCACATGCCGGCCGCCAAGCGCGATCCGAAGGCCGAATACGACCTGGCCCACATCCCGGGCGCGGTGTTCTTCGACATCGACGAGATCTCGGACGAGACCTCCGACCTGCCGCACATGCTGCCCTCGCCGATCAAGTTCGCCTCGCGGGTCAAGAAGCTGGGCCTGGGCGACGGCTCGCGGATCGTGGTCTACGACACCAGCGGCATCCTGCCCGCCGCTCGCGTCTGGTGGGCGTTCCGCGCCATGGGCCACGAGGACGTCGTCGTGCTGGACGGCGGCCTGCCCAAGTGGCTCGCCGAGGGCCGCCCGGTCGAGGACCTGGCCGTCACCCCGCAGGAACGCCACTTCACCCCGCGCTTCCAGGCCGACATCGTCCGCTCGATCGACCAGATGAAGCGCAACCTGGAGACCGGTCGCGAGCAGGTGATCGACGCCCGCGCCGCCGGCCGGTTCGAGGGCCGCGACCCCGAACCCCGCGCCGGCCTGCGCGGCGGCCACATCCCCGGCTCGCGCAACATCCCGCTGTCGGCCCTGCTCGCCCCCGACGGGACCATGCTGCCGGCCGACAAGCTGCCCGCCGTGTTCGAAGCCGCCGGAGTCGACATCGCCAAGCCGATCGCCACCACCTGCGGCTCGGGCATCACCGCCGCCGTGGTATCCCTGGCCCTGGCCCGGCTCGGCAAACCTCGGGCGGCCGTCTACGACGGCTCGTGGGCGGAATGGGGCGGCCGCGAGGACGTGCCGGTGGCGACGGGCGCGGCCGCGCCGATCCAGGCCTAGGCCGAGTCACGCGAGCAAAGGAAAAGCCATGAGCAGCCAGCACTCCTGGGACGATGCGATGAAAGCGATCGAGTCGAGCGACCTAGCCCGTCTCAAGGAGGCTCTGGCCGCTGCCGAACGGCATCTGGTGGAATACGGAGACGTACCCAGCTTGGTCCAGATGCTTAGGATCGAAATCTCCATGCTTGAAAAATATCGAGGCTGACGTTCCGGCCAGTTCCAGCGGCAGGTTCCACGGAGGCTTTGACGACGCTCGCGACACCCGCGCCATTGAACAGGCATTTGGGCGCCCCAGCCGACCTCCAGCGGTTCGCAGATTTCTCGCCTTGAACCGGCTCGCCCCCGCGCCGTAAACGACAAGGGCTTCGCAGTCGCCCGAGTTCACCCCCGAGTCCGCCATGCCCCTGGATGAAGAAACCCGCCTGGTCCGCAGCGGCGCCCCGCCCAAGGGCGGCACGGTGCTGGCCCGTACGGTCAATCCGCCGGTCCAACGCGGCTCGACGGTGCTGATGCCCAACGCCGCCTCGCTGTACGACGACAACCAGCTGACCTACGGCATCACGGGCCTGTCCTCGCCGGCCAACCTGCAACTGGCCCTGGCCGAGCTGGAGGGCTCGCCGGACGTGACCCTCTATCCGTCGGGCCTGGCGGCGATCACCGGCGTCATGCTGGCCCTGTTGAAGGCCGGCGACGAGATCCTGGTGGTCGACAGCGCCTACAAGCCCACCCGCCGGTTCTGCGACCGCGTGCTGACCCGGTTCGGCGTCAAGACCACCTACTACGATCCTGCCCTGTCGCCCGACGCCCTGATGGCCCTGTGCACGCCGGCCACCCGGATGATCCTGCTGGAAGCCCCCGGCTCGCTGACCTTCGAGATGCAGGACATCCCAGCCATCGCCGCCGCCGCCAACGCCCGCGGCGTCCTGACCTTGATCGACAACACCTGGGCGGCCAGCTTCTACTTCAAGCCCCTGGCCCACGGGGTGACCATCAGCGTGCAGGCCCTGACCAAATATGTCGGCGGCCACTCGGACGTGTTCATGGGCAGCGCCGCCACCGCCGACAACGTGATCGGCAACCAGCTGGGCGACGCCATGTGGGACATCGGCTGGTCGGTCTCGCCCGACGACGCCTACACCGTGCTGCGCGGCCTGCGCACCCTGGCCACCCGCCTGCCCGCCCACGAAGCCGCCGGCCTGAAGATCGCTCGCTGGCTGCAGGATCGGCCCGAGGTGGCCCGCGTGCTGCACCCGGCCCTGGAGAGCGATCCGGGGCACGCCCTGTGGAAGCGCGACTTCACCGGCGCCTGCGGCCTGTTCGGCGTGGTGCTGAAGCCCGCCTCGCAGAAAGCCGTGCACGCCTTCCTCGACGCGCTGGACCTGTTCGGCCTGGGCTTCTCGTGGGGCGGCTATGAGAGCCTGGCCATCCACTGCGATCCGCAGCTGAAGAACCGCTCGATCCCGGTGAGCCTGGAAGGCCCGCTGCTGCGCCTGCACGTCGGGCTGGAGAGCACCGCCGACCTGATCGTCGACCTGGAGCGCGGCTTCGCGGCGTTGGCCCAAGAACAAGGCGGCTAAATCGAACCGCGACGGCGCGGTCGCGAGGGTCTAGACAACCGCCTCGTTCGAAAGGCCTCTCAATGACCGTCCACATCGCCCTGCTGCGCGGCGTCAACGCCGCCGGAAACCGCCAGGTGACGGCGGACGAACTGACCGCCCTGCTGACCGAGCTGGGCCACGCGGACGTCCAGGCCGGCCCCAAGCCCGGCGACCTGCTGTTCACCAGCGGCGAGCAGACCGGCGCCGAGCTGCAGACCCAGATCGAGACCGCCCTGATGGACCGCTTCTCGCTGCGCACCGACGTCTATGTGCGCACGGCCGACGCCTGGCGCGCCATGGTCGCCGCCAACCCGTTCCCCGAGTTCGCCGCCCAGGACCCCGGCTGGCTGATGATCCTGTTCTGCAAGGACACCCCCGACAAGAAGGCCATGGGCGCCCTGCGCGCCGCGATCCGGGGGACCGAGCAGGCGCGGGCCGAGAGCCGCCAGATCTATGCGACCTATCCCGACGGGATCGGCGGCTCGAAACTGACCAACAGCCTCGTGGAAAAGACCCTGGGCGCGCGGATCACCGGCCGGAACTGGACCACGGTGCTCGCGCTGGAGGCCATGCTCGGCGACTAGAACATCGGCATATGGTGCGCCAGGAAGGGGCAGGCCCTGACAATCGGGGGCACGGCACCCCATATCCGTCTCATGGCCGTCGAGAGCGAGCCGCCCCGAGGCGGTCGATCGACCTGGACGTGGCCGACTTCGAGACATCGAAACCCATGAATTGGCTCTTCGAGCTGTCGGCGGCCTGCGTGCTTGTGGCTCTGGCTCTTCCGTTCGCCTGGAAACTGCTGCCGCCCAAGCTGATGCTCCGGCCTATCCGCGTCCGCGCCCGGGCGCCGCTCCCGCCGATCGATCACGACCCCTTGGCCTGACCGCCGCCTCGAACGCCTGCGGCATTACATATCGTTTACATTCATAATCGCTGATTGACGCCAACGTTTACGTCGGTAATCGTTGCAGGGAACAAGAGAGGTTCCCATGCGGATCAGCACCGCCGAAAGCGAGATCATGAGGGCGTTGTGGGCCAAGAGCCCCATGACCGCCGAGGACATCGCCGTCGCCCTGGCCGACGACCAGAACTGGGCCGAAGGCACGGTCAAGGCGCTGCTCAACCGCCTGCTTAAGAAGAACGCCATCGCCGCCGAGAAAGACGGCCGGCGCTTCCTCTATCGGCCGCTGGTGGCCCAGGGCGACTATGTGCATGCCGAGAGCAAGGGTCTGCTGGACCGGCTGTTCGACGGCCGCCTGGCCCCGCTGGTCAGTCACTTCTCGCAGCGCGAGCGCCTGAGCGACGAGGACGTCGCCGAGCTGCGCCGCATCCTGAAGGCGCATGACGATGGCCGGTGACCTGCTAGCCCTGCTGATCCGCGCCAACCTGGCGATCGGCGCCGCCGTGATCCTGGCGCTGCTGCTGCGCCGTCCGGTCCGCCGCCTGTTCGGGGCCCGCGCGGCCTACGCCCTGTGGCTGATCGCCCCGCTGGCGACGCTGGCGGTGCTGTTGCCCGCGCGGACGGTGACCGTTCGAGCCCCTGCCCCTACCGCGCCCGTCACCTCGACCGCCCCGCCGGCGACCATCGCTCCGCCCGCGCCGCCGGCGGCCGCCTCGCCTGGCCCGGCTTCGCGACCATCGACGCCGACGCCGGATCTCGATGGTCCGCTCCTCGCCATCTGGGGGCTGGTCGCCCTTCTGGCGCTGATCGTCCAAGCCGAGCGCCAGCGGCGCTTCGTCAAGTCGCTGGGCCGCCTGCGCGATGACGACGGCGTGTTCCATTCGGAGCGCGGCGGCGTCGGCCCTGCGGTGATCGGCGCCCTGACGCCCAGGGTCGTGCTGCCCGCCGACTTCGCCGTGCGCTTCACGCGGGAGGAGCAGGCCCTGATCCTGGCCCACGAGCGCAATCACCTGTCGACCGGCGACGCCCAGATCAACGCCCTGACCACGGCGCTGCAGTGTCTGTTCTGGTTCAACCCCCTGGTCCACCTGGGCGCCAACCGGTTGCGCGTCGACCAGGAGATCGCCTGCGACGCCGCCGTCCTGACCCGCTTCCCGGTCGCGCGCCAGGCCTATGGCGAGGCAATGCTGAAGACCCAACTGGCGCCCCACGCGCCGCCGCTCGGCTGCCACTGGCCGGCCTCGGCCAACAAGCAACTCAAGGAGAGGTTCGTCATGCTCAAGCAGCACCGCCAGGGCCGCGCCCGTCGTCTGATCGGCGGCGGCGGCGTCGCCGCCCTGTCACTGGGCGTCGTCTTCGCCGTCTGGGCCGCCCAGCCCGTGCGCGAAGTCCGCGCCTCGCCCAAGGTCTCCCGCCACGACGCCGCCACCTATCGGGCAAGCCCGCTGTACAAGGCCGTCCTGGACGGCGACGTGGCCAAGGCCCGCGAACTGATCGCGGCCGGCGCCGAGGTCGACTTCAAGGCCAACGGCGACGGCACGCCGCTGATCGAAGCCTCGCGGCAGGGCCGGGCCGACCTGGTCGACCTGCTGCTGGCCAACGGCGCCGATCCGAACCTGGCCATGCGCGGCGACGGCGCGCCCCTGATCGCCGCCGCCGACGCCGGTCGCGCCGACCTCGCCAAGGCTCTGGTCGAACGGGGCGCCTCGGTCGACGTCTTCGTGCCGGGCGACGGCACGCCGCTGATCAGCGCCATCCGCTCGGGCGACCTGGCCACGGTCCGCTACCTGGTGGACAAGGGCGCCAACGTGAACCAACCCGCGCCGGGCGACGGCTCGCCGCTGATCGAGGCCGTCCATTCGGGCCGGGCCGAAGTCGTGGACCTGTTGCTGGCCAAGGGCGCCGACGCCGGCCTGGCCGTACGCGGCGACGGCGACCCGCTGATCGCCGCGGCGGGCGCGGGTCGGCTGGACCTGGTCAAGACCCTGGTCGAGCACGGCGCCTCGGTGGAGTCCTTCGTGCCCGGCGACGAGACCCCGCTGATCAACGCCGCCCAGTCCGGCGACCTGGCGACGGTCCGCTATCTGGTCGAGAAGGGCGCCGACGTGAACCGCGCCGTGCCCGCCCGGCCCGGCGGCACGCGCTCGCCCCTCGGCGAAGCGCTGAAGCATCGCCACGACGCGGTCGTCGACTACCTCAAGGCCAGGGGCGCGCGCGCCTAAACGCGATATGGAAATCCAGGGCCTCTACGCCGGGACCGCCGTGGTCAAGGCCCCAGACAATCCCGACAAGCCGTTCGATGACTACCCGGTCCAGTCGCGGGCCCGGGTCCTGGGCGGCTCGGGCATGGTCTGGGGCGGCAAGTGCGTGCCGTTGGACCCCGCCGACTTCGCCGCGCGGCCCTGGGTTCCGCACAGCGGCTGGCCGCTCACCCGCCGGCAGATGCAACCGTTCTACGACCGCGCCTGCGACCTGCTGGAAATCCCGCGCTTCGACGCCGACAACAGGTTCCTGAAAGACCCAGCTCGTCCGCCGCTGGCCCTGGATCCTCGGGACGGGTTCTTCTCGGCCCCGCGCGTGCTCACCCGCTATTCCGGGGGAGCGGACAAGGACGCCTTCGATCGCTTCCGCACCGACTTCGCCGACGCCCCCGACATCACCGT
The DNA here is from genome assembly GCF_056406095.1 of Caulobacter sp. P1_D6. Taxonomy (NCBI): domain Bacteria; kingdom Pseudomonadati; phylum Pseudomonadota; class Alphaproteobacteria; order Caulobacterales; family Caulobacteraceae; genus Caulobacter; species Caulobacter sp. P1_D6. Next base: position 42,999 of record NZ_JBFUAW010000011.1, read on the forward strand.
TTATCTGCACGCCAATGTCACCCAGATTCGGCCAACGGCGAAAGGCGACAAGGTCGAGAGCCTGGACGTGGCCTGCCTCAACGGCAAGCGCCACACCGCGATCGGCAAGACCTATGTGCTGGCCGTCGGCGGCATCGAGAACGCGCGGCTGCTGCTGGCCTCCAACGGCGTGCGGCCCGAAGGGATCGGCAACCGCCACGACCTGGTTGGACGGTTCTTCCAAGGCCACGTGACCTATTCGCTGGACGGCGACTCCGAGACCGAGGGCACGGCGGTCCACATCTCCGGCCAGGCGTCGATGAGCCTCTATTCGACCCTGCGTCGCACCGCCCCCCAATGCGTGGTGGCCGCGGGCCTGCCCGCCCAGGCGCGGATGGGAACCGGCAACTTCACCGCCACCTTCAACACGATCACCCAGACGGAAACCGACACGCCGCCCGAGGCCGAGACCAAGGCGATGCGCCGGGTCGCGACCCGGGTCGACGGAAACAGCCAGGGCGAGGGCCAGCTCTTCGGCTTCTTCGGCATGTCCGAGCACTTGCCCAATCCCGACAGCCGGGTGACCTTGAATTCGTCGGCCAAGGACTCGCTGGGCCTGCCGCGCATCCACCTGGAATGGTGCTACGGCAAGGCCGACTGGGACAACCTGGAGCGCTCGGCGGCCGGGTTCGGCGACGCCCTGGGCGCTTCGGGACAGGGCCGGGTCTGCTGGCCGGTCAAGCGCGGTCAGTTGCTGGAGATCTCCAGGGCCTCGCGCCACCATATGGGCGCGACGCGGATGAGCGCGGACCCGACCCAGGGCGTGGTCGATCCGGACCTGAGAGTGCACGAGATCGCCAACCTCTATGTCGCCGGCAGCTCGGTGTTCCCGACCTCGGGCATCGCCAATCCGACCCTGACGATTCTGGCCTTGGTCATGCGTCTGGCCGACCACCTGAAGCTGGACATGGGAGCTCGCCGATGACCGCCGCCGTGCTGGCACGCCGCGACCTCCTGGCCGCCCTGCTCGCCGCCACCGCCCTGCCCGGCCTGACCCACGCCGCGCCCGCTGCCCCGCTGTTCGGCGACCTCGACCGCGCCGCCGCCGCGCGGATCGGCAAGGCCTGGCTGGCCGAGCGTCCGCAGATCGAACGGGCCGCCCTGGCCAAGCGCCTGTTCCCGAACGGCCGAGGTCCGGACGCCCTGCCCGACCTGCGCCGCCAGGTTTCCGAGGACTTCCGGCGTGGCGCGGTGTTCGTACAACGGGGTTGGCGGCTGTCGGAGACGGAGGGCGCGCTGTTCGGACTGCTGGCCTTGGAGGGAAGCGCCTAGGCGGCTGCCGCCTTCGGCAACCTCAACAGCATCCAAGCCAGCCCGACGCCGACCACGCCGATCACCGACGTTCCGTAGGCCGCGCCGGCCAGGAACCCGCTCCAGTCCAGCTCCAGCTTGGCGAAATAGCGGGCCAGCAGCAGCGAGACGCTGCCGATATAGCCGCAGGAGTCGGCGACATAGATCAGGAACCCGGCCGTGCCGACCTGCCCCGTCGCGGCGATCAGGCGATCGAACAGCATGCCGTTGAACGGGGTGTAGGCCATGTAGATCCCCGCCCCGATCGCGATCATCCAGGCCACGGGCCCCAGCAGTCCCACCTGCCGCCCCAGGGTCGCCAGGCCCACGACGGCGAAGCCCAGGGCCACGAAGGCGAAGTTGAAACCGACCGCCCGGCGGTTGTCGCGCACCAGGCTCAGCACGCCCAGGCCGACCAGCACGATCGCCGCCACCGGGATCTCCGACAGCGAGAAGATCCCCGCGGCGTTCTTGAAACCCAGCTCGGCCCAAATCTCGGCGGCGAAGTTGTCGCGGAAATCGCGCAGGGCGGTCAGCAGCACGTAGACGAGCACCAGCAGCACCAAGGCCGGCGCGTGGGCGGCGAACATGGCGGCGCGGGCCTTGGCGTCCATCGGCGCGCGGCGCACCCGGGCGGCCTCGTCGGCCGGCGACGGCGGCGGCAGCTGGGTCAGGGCCGCCACGGCCAGCAACAGCAGCGGGGTGAACATCAGCCCGGTCAGGGCCGGCATCCAGCGCTCGTCGACGCCCTGCAGCAACAGGCTCTTGCCCACCGACTTCACCACGCCCGAGGCGACGATGAAGCTGGCGCACAGCATCGCGCCCAGAACCTCCGACAGCCGCCGCCCCTCGACGAAGCCGAACACCAGGCCCCAGATCATGCCCAGGCACAGGCCGTTGACGAACAACGCCAGCGGACCGACCACCGCTGGGCCAAGGCTGAGGCCCAGCAGCGACAGCTCGGCCCCGCCGATCAGGACCAGGATCGCCAGCCAACGCCGCTCGGGCCGCATTTCGGAAATCACCTTGATCCCGACGATCTTCGACACCGCGTAGCCGGCGACCTGGGCGATCACCAAGGCGACCTTGAAGTCGATGGCGAACGGCCAGCCGGCCATGACCTCATAGGTCGCCGCCGTGAACGGCTTGCGATAGGCGAACATCGAGAAATAGGCCGCGAAGGCCGCCAACCCGCCGTACAGCGCGAAGGCCCAGGGCGGCGCGGTGGCCAGGGCGCGGGCGATAGGCCCCTGAGTCGGTGTCGGGTTCGGCATGCCCCATGGGCGGACCGAAAGGGGAGATCCGTCAAGACCGTCCGTTGCACGGCCGGGGACATGCCCTTGGGCGTGTCCCCTTCTGGCCCGTGAATGCTGATGGGGACACGCCCAAGGGCATGTCCCCGACGCCGCTAGGCCGTCAGCGCGACGGGCGCTTCCTCTTCCGCCGCGCAGCTCGCCTGGGCCGCCACCTCGCCGACCACGATCACCACCGGGCCGCCCTGGCTGTCCAGGCGCTGGCCCAGGGTCTCCAGCGTGCCGTGATAGATCCTGGCGTTCGCCCCGCCGGCCTGCTCGACCGCCACGGCCGGGGTGCTCGGCGCGCGGCCGGCGGCGATCATCCGCTCGCACAGCGCGCTCGCCACCTCGCCGCCCATATAGACCGCCAGGGTCGCCTCGGGGTCGCCCGCCGCGCTCCAGTCGCCGCTCAGCGTGCCCGCCTCCAGCCGCGCCGTGGTGAACACCACCCGCCGGGCCTCGCCGCGATGGGTCAGGGGGAAGCCGAACTGGGCGGCGGCGGCGCAGGCGGCGGTGACGCCGGGCACCACCTCGACCGACACGCCGTGCTCGCGCAGGAAGGCCGACTCCTCGCCCACCCGGCCGAACACGGAAGGATCGCCGCCCTTGAGCCGCACGACCCGCAGCCCCTTGCGCGCCAGGCGCAGCATCAGGCGGTTTATCTCGTCCTGATGCATGCTGGGCTTGCCGGCCCGCTTGCCGGTCTGGATGCGCACGCAGCCCGGCGGGGCCAGGGCGATGGCCTCCTCGCTGATCAACGCGTCATAGAGCAACGCCTGGGCGCTCTCGACGGCTCGAACGGCCCGCAGGGTCATCAGGTCGACCGGGCCGGGACCGGCGCCGACGAGCAGGACTTGGGCGGCGTCAGACATGGGCGGGCTCCTTGGCGGGAACAGCGGCGGAAGCGGCGATCATCCGGGCGATCTCGGGACGGCAGGACCCGCAGTTGGTCCCCGCCCCCGTGGCGGCGCCCACCGCGTCGGGGCTGGCGGCCCCGGCGGCGATGGCGGCCTGCACGACCTTGGCGCCGACCTTCAGGCAGGCGCAGACCAACGGTCCCTTGTCGACCGGCGCGCCGGGCGGGCGGCCGAACAGCAGGGCCGAGCGGGCTTCCTGGCTCAGCACCGGCTCGGCGAACAGCTCGGCCAGCCAGTCGCGCTGCGGCAGGCGACCGGTCAGGGTGACGTACAGGACCGCGACCAGCCGGCCGTCCTGCAGCCAGGCGTCGCGGCGGGCGCCGGTGGCGGCGTCCTCATAGGTCACGAGTTCGCCGGTCAGGCCCTTTGACAGAGCCTTGCGCAAGGCGGCGCGCTCGACTTCGTCGCCCCGGCCGGCGAACTCGTGTTGCTGGCAGGCGTCTTGGGGAATACGCCGCCAGACGAGGTCCAGCCCCGTGGGGGGTCCGAGGCTGTCCCGCGTGAGGAAGAAACCCTTCCAGGTCTCGCGATAGGCGCGGATCCGGGCGGGGGTGTGCTTGAACTCCGGCTGACCGGAGGTGGGGTCCAGGTTCGGCGCGATCAGCGGATTAGACTTTCCCGACGGCGCGAAGGCGTCGGTCCAGTGCATCGGCATGAACACGCTGCCAAGCCGCTGGCGGTCGGTGACCTTGGCCAGGGCGACCGCCTCGCCGCGCGCGGTGATCACCCGGGTCAGGGCGCCGTCCTTGACGCCCAGGGCCTCGGCGTCGGCCGGATGGACCTCGACGAACGGCTCGGGCGCGTGGCGGCAGAGGTCCGGGGCCAGGCCGGTACGGGTCATGGTGTGCCACTGGTCCCGGATGCGGCCGGTGTTCAGCGACATCGGATAGGCCGCGTCGACCGCGTCGGCGGGTCCCTTGGGCCGGGTCGGGACCATGCGGGCGCGGCCGTCGGGGGTCTGGAAGCGGCCGTTCTCGAACAGGCGCGCCGTCCCCTGCCCGTCCGATTTCACCGGCCACTGGACCGGTGAAAGTCCGGCGTAAGCCTCTGGCGTCAAAGCGGAAAGGCCCGACAGGTTCAGGAGACGCCCGGTTTCATTGGCGGTGTTCTCATAGACCGTCAGGCGGGCCCATTCGCGGAACACGCTGGCCTGCGAAGCCCAGCCGAAGCCGTCGAAGCCCATGGCCTTGGCGACATCGGCGATGATCCGCCAGTCGGCGCGGGTCTGGCCAGGCGCGGGGAACAGGGCCCGCTGGCGCGAGATCCGGCGCTCGGAATTGGTGACCGTGCCGTCCTTCTCGCCCCAGGCCAGGGCCGGCAGCTTGACGTCGGCGAAGGCGGTGGTGTCGGTCTCCACGCAGTCGGACACCACCACGAACGGGCAGCGGTCCAAGGCCTCGCGCACCCGGCCAGCGTCGGGCAGGCTGACGGCCGGGTTGGTGGCCATCACCCACACGGCCTTGATCTTGCCGGCGTGGATGGCCTCGAACATGTCGACGGCCTTCAGGCCCGGCGCGCGGGCGGTGTCCGGCGCGCCCCAGAAGCGGGCCACGCGGTCGCGGTCGGCCGGAGCGAAGTCCATGTGGCCGGCCAGGGTGTTGGCCATGCCGCCGGTCTCGCGCCCGCCCATGGCGTTGGGCTGGCCGGTGATCGAGAACGGACAGGCGCCGGGCTTGCCGATCCGCCCGGTCGCCAGGTGGGCGTTGAGGATCGACAGCCCCTTGGCCGTGCCCTGGGCCGACTGGTTGGCGCCCATCGAGAACAGGCTGACCGTGCGCTCGTAGGCGGCGAACAGGTCGTAGAAGGTCAGCAGGTCTTCCACCGGCACGCCGCAGTCGGCGGCCACGGCGGCCGGCGATTGGTCGAGTTCCGCCAGGGCGGCCTCGACGTCCGCGAAGCCGTTGACGTGGGCGGCGATGTAGTCGCGGTCGACGGCCTCGATGCGGATCAGGTGGGCCAGCAGGCCGTTCCACAGCCGCACGTCGCTCTGCGGGGCGATCGCCAGGTGCAGGTCGGCGCCCTCGGCGGTGTCGGTGCGGCGCGGGTCGATGACCACGTGCCTCTGGCCGCGCGCCTTGGCCGCCTCCATGCGCCGGAACAGCACCGGATGGGTCCAGGCGGCGTTGTGGCCGCTGAACACCACCAGGTCGGCCAGGTCCAGGTCCTCGTAGCAGCCCGGCACCAGGTCGGCGCCGAACGCCTGCTTGTGGGCCGCCACGGCCGAGGCCATGCAGAGCCGGCTGTTGGTGTCGATGTTGCCCGAGCCGATGAAGCCCTTCATCAGCTTGTTGGCGACGTAATAGTCCTCGGTCAGCAGTTGGCCCGAGACGTAGAAGGCCACGCTGTCGGGACCATGCTTGGCGATGGTGTCCTTGAAGCGCTTGGCCACCAGGGCCGTGGCGTCGGACCAGTTGGCGGACTTGCCGTTGATCGTCGGCTCCAGCAGCCGGCCCTGCAGCCCCACCGTAGCCCCCAGCGCCGTGCCTTTCGAGCACAAGCGGCCGAGGTTCGCCGGGTGAGCCGTGTCGCCGGCCACCGACAGGGTCCGGTCCTGCGACGGCGCTTGGCCGACCGCGCCCGACACGCCGCAGCCCACCCCGCAATAGGGGCAAGTCGTCTTGACGAGCGGGGCGGTCGAGCCGTCAGCCATGGGTGTCCAGGCTCAGCAGCAAGCGGCCGTCGCGGACCTCAAGCGGCACGACAGGCGTGCAGCCCTTGCCCTTGTCGGCCCCCATCGGCTCGCCGGAGGCCAGGTCGATAGACCAGTTGTGCAGCGGACAGGCCACGGCGCGGCCGTGGACGATGCCCTGGCTGAGCGGCCCGCCCTTGTGCGGACAGGCGTCCATCAGGGCGAACACCTCGCCGTCGCCGGTGCGGAAGATGGCGATGTCGCCGCGCGGGCTGGTCACCCGACGCGCGCCGCGGCGAGGAATGTCGGTCACCGCCCCGACATCCACCCAGACTGGAACTTTCACGTGCGCGTTCATGCGGGGACGAACTCCATCCGGCGGCTCATGGGGGTGAATTCCTCGGTGTGGCGGCCAGCCACGCGCTCGGCCCACGGGTCGATGCGGGCGAAGCGCTGCGAGAAGACGAAGCGGTCGTAGAGGGCCTTGCGCTGGTCGGGATCGGTGACCTGGGCCTGGATGCTCTCCAGACCCACGCGCGCCATCCACTTGTAGACCCGCTCCAGGTACCAGCCTTCTTCGCGGTACAGCTGCATGGCCGCGGCGATCACCCACACGGCCTCGTCCTCGGAGGCGACGTGGGTCAGCACCTTGGTGCCCTGGATGTGCAGGCCGGCGGCGCCGCCGATGTGGATCTCGTAGCCGCTGTCGACGCAGACCACGCCGAAGTCCTTGCAGGTGGCCTCGGCGCAGTTGCGCGGGCAGCCCGACACCGCCAGCTTGACCTTGGCCGGCGCCCACGAGCCCCACAGGAACTTCTCCAGGCGGATGCCCAGGCCCGTGGAGTCCTGGGTGCCGAACCGGCACCAGTCGCTGCCGACGCAGGTCTTCACCGTGCGCAGGCCCTTGGCGTAGGCATGGCCGCTGACCATGCCGGCGGCGTTCAGGTCGGCCCAGACGGCCGGCAGGTCGTCCTTCTTGACGCCCAGCAGGTCGATGCGTTGGCCGCCCGTGACCTTCACGGCCGGGATGGCGAACTTGTCGGCGACGTCGGCGATGGCCCGCAGCTCGTCCGGCGTGGTCATGCCGCCCCACATGCGCGGGACGACCGAATAGGTGCCGTCCTTCTGGATGTTGGCGTGGACCCGCTCGTTGATGTAGCGCGACTGCTTGTCGTCGCGATATTCCGACGGCCAGGCGCACAGCAGGTAGTAGTTCAGGGCCGGACGGCACGACGAGCAGCCGTCGGGCGTGGTCCATTCCATGGCCTGCATGACGGCGGGCATCGACTTCAGCTCGTATTCGACGATGGCCTTGCGGACGTCGGAGTGCGGCTTGTGCGTGCATTTGCACATCGGCTTGGGGCCGGTCTGCGCCTTGAAACCGTCGCCCAGGGTCAGTTTCAGCACCTGCTCGACCAGCGGCGTGCACGAGCCGCACGAGGCCGAGGCCTTGGTGACCGCCTTCACGTCGTCCAGCGTCGTCAGGCCCTGGGTGGTGATGGCCGAGACGATCGAACCCTTGCAGACGCCGTTGCAGCCGCAGATTTCCTGCGTATCGGGCATGGCCGCAACGGCCGCGTTAGGGTCCAGGCCGGACAGCCCTTCCGTGATGGCCTGGCCGAAGATCAGGGTCTCGCGGATGTCGGTGACGTTGGTCCCGGCCCGCATCAGGTCGAAATACCAGTTGCCGTCGGCCGCGTCGCCGAACAGCACCGCGCCGGCCACCTTGCCGTCCTCGATGACCACGCGCTTGTAGACGCCGCGGCCGGCGTCGCGGAACACGATGTCCTCGCAGCCTTCACCGCCCGAGAACTTGCCGGCCGAGAACACGTCGACGCCCGAGACCTTCAGGCGGGTCGACAGGACCGAGCCCTCATAGGCCCCTTCCCCGTCGGTCATCGACTCGGCCAGCGAGCGGCACATGTCCCAGATGGGCGCGACCAGGCCGTAGCAATTGCCCCGGTGCTCGGCGCATTCGCCCACGGCGAACACCGCCGGATCGGACGTGCGCATGGCGTCGTCGACGACCACGCCGCGATTGACCGCCAGGCCGGCGTTCCGGGCCAGGGCGGCGTTGGGCTTGATGCCCACGGCCATGACCAGCAGGTCGCACGGCAGGGTGCGGCCGTCCTTGAGCTTGAGGCCGGTGACGTGGCCGTCTTCGCCGACGATCTCTTCGGAATGGGCTCCCATCACCGTCTCGACGCCGCGTTCGGCCAGGGCCTCGCGCAGCAGGAAGCCGGCGCTCTCGTCCAGTTGGCGCTCCATGAGCACGTCCATCAGGTGGACGACCGTGGCGGCCATGCCGCGACGGGCCAGGCCGTAGGCGGCTTCCAGGCCCAGCAGGCCGCCGCCGATCACCACGGCGCGGGCGCCGGGCTTGCCCGAGGCGGCGACCATGGCCTCGACGTCGTCCAGGTCACGGAAGGTGACCACGCCCTTCAGGTCGATGCCCGGCAGCGGCAGGCGGAACGGATCGGAGCCCGTAGCCAGGATCAGCTTGTCGTAGGAAACTTCCAGCCCGCCCTCGGCGACCACCTTGCGACCCTCCAGGTCGACCGCCGTGACGGCCCGACCCGCATGCAGGGTGATGGCGTTGTCGGCGTACCAGGCCTCGTCGTTGATCACGATGTCGGCGAAGGACTTCTCCCCCGCCAGCACCGGCGACAGCATGATGCGGTTGTAGTTCACCCGCGGCTCGGTCCCGAAGATGGCGATCTCGTAGCGGTCGGGATCGCGCTTGAGGACTTCCTCGACCGCCCGGCAACCGGCCATGCCGTTGCCGATGACGACCAGCTTTTCCTTGGTCATGGTTTTGCTCACTGGAGGAAACAGGATCAGACGCGGATCGGGCGGGAGTCGCCGCCGTGCAGGGTCGGCCAGACCGCCCGCCAGCGGGCCTTCAGGCCGTGCAGGGCCACCAGGGCGAACACAGCCAGGGCCGCGAAGCCGAGGAAGCCGATCTGGTAGGAACCGGTCATCTTCTTGGCCATGCCCAGGCTGGAGGCCAGGTAGAAGCCGCCGATGCCGCCGGTCATGCCGATCAGGCCGGTCATGACGCCGATCTCCTTGCGGAACCGCTGGGGCGCCAGCTGGAAGACCGCGCCGTTGCCGGCGCCCAGGGCCAGCATCGAGAACATGAGCACCGCCAGGGCGACCCAGGCCGAGGGCATCTGGAAGCTGGCGGCGGCCAGGCCCACGGCGGCCAGGGCGAAGACGACGGTCAGGGTCCGCACCCCGCCGAACCGGTCGGCCAGGGCCCCGCCCACCGGCCGGATGAACGATCCGGCGAACACGCAGGCGGCGGTGAAGAAGCCGGCGATCACTGGGGTCAGGCCGTATTCCGAGTTGAAGTAGATGGTCAGGGACGAGGCCAGGCCGACGAAGCCGCCGAAGGTGACCGCGTACAGCAGCATCAACCACCAGGCGTCCGGGACCTTCAGCACGTCCATGTATTCGACCAGCGTCTTGGGCGCGGGTTGTTCGGGAGCGTCCTTGGCCAACAGCATGTAGACCACGAAGGCGATGGCCAGCGGGATGGCGGCCAGGCCGATGACGTTCTGCCAGCCGAAGGCCTTGGCCAGCAGCGGGGCGAACAGGGCGGCCAGGGCGGTGCCGGAGTTGCCGGCGCCGGCGATGCCCAGGGCCAGGCCCTGATGCTCCTGCGGATACCAGCGCGAGGCCAGCGGCAGGGCGACGGCGAACGAGGCGCCGGCTACGCCGAGCACCAGGCCCAAGGCCAGCACCTGGTGATAGTTGTGGATCCCGACGGCCCAGGCCAGGGTCAGGCCGGCCAGGACGATCAACTGGCTGATCATGCCGGTCTTCTTGGGACCAATGCGGTCGACCAGCACGCCGTTGACCAGGCGCAGCACCGCGCCGGCCAGCACCGGGATGGCGACCATCAGGCCCTTCTGGGCGGGGTCGAGGTGGAAGTCCTTGGCGATGGCCACGCCCAGCGGGCCCAGGATCACCCAGACCATGAAGCTGAGGTCGAAATACAGGAACGCGGCGAACAGGGTCGGCGTGTGGCCGGCCTTCAGGAAATCACGGGAGAGCATGATCGGCCTCGGATGTTGCGTGTCTGCGAGAGCGAGGCGGCGACGCCCCGGGCGGGTGACCGCATCCGAGCGGTCGTCTCTGGCAGCCACGAACGCCGTTGTCCGGAGGCCTGACGCTAGTGAAGGATCAGAACGCGGAGCGAGTCACGCGGCATGCTGCGATGCGGCGTGATCCAAGGCCGCTTCGTGCAGTTGCTCAGCAAACAGGCGTCGCCGCTGCTCGAAGCATGAGCAGATCGGATAGGTGCTGATGAGTTTGAAGGGCTTAGGTCGACGCTCGGCCGACAGCGAACGACGCCGCATAGCCCCGTGCATCAGCCGGATCGAACGGTGCGCCGTCGAACAAGGCCGAGGCCGGGGGCGCGGCGTCGGCGAACACCTGGGCGGGGTCCAGCACCGGTCCGAGCGACAGGGCCGCTTCCCGGAACAGGTCCGGGCGATAGACGCGGTCGGCGACGGCGGTCAGGTCCAGGTCGGCGCCTACCTGCCCCCAGCGCACCATCTGCGACAGGAACCACAGGGCGTGCTCGCGGCGCGGCAGGCCGGCGGCGTCGCGGTGGAAGACGATCTCGGACTTCAGGGCGCGGGCCACGACCTCGGCCTCGACGCCCACATGGTCGGGCCGTGACAGCAGGGCGACCAGCTCGGCGTGGTTGCCCGGCTCGTCGGCCCAGGCCGAGGCGCGGATCAGGGCGCGCAAGGCAGCCCGCAGTTCGTCGCCATGGCGCTCGGCCCAGGCGGTGGTGACGCCGAACACCTTGTCCGGCCCGCCCGGCCAGAACTGCGAAGCCTTGATCAGCACCTCGCCCAGCCCTTCGTCGACGGCGACGGCGTTCCAGGGCGCGCCGACGCAGAAGCCGTCGATCTCGCCCGAGCGCAGGTGCTCGACCATGCGCGGCGGCGGGGTGACCACCAGGCGCACGTCGCGGTCGGGATCGATCCCCGCCTGGCCCAGCCAGTAGCGCAGGAAGTAGTTGTGCATCGAGTGCGGGAACACGACCGCGAAGGTCAGCAGCGGCGCGCCCTGCCCTCGCCGGCGCTCGACGACCTCGGCCAGGGCCTTGGCGGTGACCAGCGGCGCGGCCAGGGCCTCGGGATCGGCCTCGCGCATTATCGCCGCCAGCTTGGCGCCGACGGTGATCGCGCTGCCGTTCTGGTTCAGCGCCAGCGGCGCCAGCATGGAGTCTGCGGCCAGCGCCATCGGGGCCAGCATGTGGGCGCCGTCCAGCGCGCCCACCGAGACCTTGTCGCGGATCGTCGCCCAGGAAGCCTCGCGGCTCAGGGCGACCTCCAGCCCCTCCTCGGCGAAGAAGCCCCGCGCCTTGGCCACCACCAGCGGCGCGCAATCGGTCAGGGGGATGAAGCCCAGCGTCAGGTCGGCCAGCCCGCTCACGAGGCGTCGCCTTTCAGCACGCCGGCGAAGGCCAGCAGGTCGGCGGCCACCGAGCCTATCGGCTTGCCGCGATCCATGGCCAGCTTGCGCAGCAGGCGATAGGCGCCGTCCTCGTCCAGACCGCGCTCCTTCATCAGCAGGCCCTTGGCCCGCTCGACGGTCTTGCGCGATTCCAGGTCGGCCTTGGCCTTGGCCAGGTCGCCGCGCAGTTGCTGGGTCAGGGCGAAGCGGCTCATGGCCACGTCGAGGATCGAGCGCACCCGGGCCGGCGCCAGGCCATCGACGACATAGGCCGCGACCCCGGCCCGCACGGCCTGCTCGGCCAGGCCCGGTTCGGAGCGGTCGACGAACATCACCACGGCGCGCGGATTGTGCTGCCCGGCCTCGCGCAGGCTTTCCAGCGTATCGCGGTCGGGGCTGTCGGCGGCGATCACCACCACGTCCGGCGCGAACTCGGCGGCCTCACGCTCATCAAACGTGGCCGCGCGACGCACCTCCAGCGGCTGCACGCCCGCGAGCCCCTCGGCGACAAGGGCGGCCCGCGCGGGATCCGGATCGATGACGAGGACGCGCATGCCCTCCGCCCTAAGTCCGTCCGGCGGCAGGTGGGAGCGGTGAAGGTCCATTGCGGTCGGAGTAACTCAATCAGCCTGGTATTTACGCACCATAGCTTGAAATAGCGGCGCCAGACGCCCTGGCAAGTCGCCACAGGCGCCCCGACCGCGGCGCCTGTGGATGAGACGGATCAGCGCCTTTCGGCGAACTGGCCGTGCAGCTGGATCCAGGCCGCCGGCCGCTTGCCCGTGCGGACGACCAGGTCGTCGCGCAGGGCGCGATAGCGCGGGTCCATCAGGCTGGCCAGGGCGTAGGTGCCCACGCCGTTGGACACGTCCCACGGATGGGGCGCGTATTCCTTCTGGCCGGCGGCGGCGCGGTCGCGGTCGAACTGGATTTTGGAGTTGGCGAACTCGATGTGGGTCTTCTCGCCCTTGGCGTAGGGCGCCAGCCAGTCCAGCGCGCCGGGCAGATTGGCGCCGACCGGGCTCTTCCAGGTGAACCAGTCCTCGCCGTGGGCCTTGGCCGACAAGGCCGCCATCATCAGCGGATCCAGGTCGTAGGTGACGTAGTGGATGGCGTCGCGTTCGTGGAAGTCGAACACCGTGCCGTCGGCCCGCAGGTTGGCGGTGACCTGGGCCCGGAACGCCGCCCTCGCCCGGTCGATCAGCTTGGCGTCGCCGGTCTGGAAGGCGGCCATGGTCGCCAGCTTGACGCGGTGGCTCTGCCAGTTGGTCTCGAAGTTCTTCGGCTTGGCGTCCATCGCGTCGAGGTAGCCGGCGGCCATGCCGCGCCACAGCTTGTCGACCTTGGCGCGCGTCGCGGCCGGCAGGTCGGCCTCGGTCAGGTCGTAGGCCATCAGCAGGGTGTCGAAGCCGGTCTCGTCGATCGGGTTGAACGACGGCTCGTAGATGTCGGCCCAGGCCTCCAGATAGCGGCCGGCCTGGTCCAGATAGGCGCGGTCGCCGGTCAGCCGCCAGGCCAGGGCCAGGTTCAGCACGATCGGCTGGTCCTGCTTGGCCTTCAGGCTGATCTCGCGGATGCCCTTGCCCGGCAAAGTGCCTTCGGTGTGGAGCTTGGGGATCGCGCCGGGAGGACGAGCCAGGGCGGCCTTGGCCTTGGAGATCACGTCCTGGGCGGCCGGAGCCTGGGTCGCGCCCTCCTTTCCTAGGCCTTGGGCGTAGTCGGGCCCCAGCAGGGCGTAATCGGCCGCCAGGGCCGGCGAGGCCAGAAGGGCCAGGGCGCAGGCCGCGCCCATCAGCAAGGTCTTCATGTCACGCGTCTCTTCGATACTGGAAAGAAAAAGGGCCGGGCGATGAGCCCGGCCCCGCAGGAGGGATGGAGATCTAGAAGGTGGTCCGCAGGGTCACCTGGTAGGTGCGGCCGTCGTAGTCGATCCGGCGCGGCAGCATCGGGTCGTTTTCGTACTCCGACCGTGTGGCGTCGGTCAGGTTGAAGGCGTCGACCGAAACGGTCAGGGCGTCGGTGAACTTGTACGAGGCCGAGGCGTCCAGCTGGCTGCGCGCCTTGACGGTGCGGGCGTCGCCGACGAACGAGTTGCCGGCGGCCAGGTCGTACTTGTCGCGCCAGTTGTAGACCAGGCGAGCCCCGAACTTCGGACCTTCGTAGTAGCCGATCAGGTTCAGGTTGTTCTCCGACACGCTGGGCAGGGTGATGGACTTGCCGGCCTGATCCTTCCCGTCGATCGACGTGTAGGAGTAGTTGAACGCGCCGCCGAAGTCCTTCCAGAAGCCGGGCAGGAAGTCGAAGTTCTGCTGGATGTTGAACTCGACGCCGGTGACCGTCATGGCGTTCTGGTTGGTCTGGCCGCTGATGTTGACCTGGGCCTGTTTGACCGTCCCGCCGGCCCCCGTGAAGGTGTTGGAGCTCCTGCAGACCGGCGTGCCGCCAGAGTTGTCGATCGTCAGCGTGCCCAGATTGACGTCCAGTCCCGGGATCTGGCCGCTGGCCGGGCACAGCCGCGCCGGATCGGTGATCGGGCCGATATAGCCGTCGATCTTCTTGCGATAGGCCGCCAGCGAGATCAGGCCGCCGGGTCGGTTGTACCACTCCAGCGACAGGTCCAGGGAGTCGGAGGTGTAGGGCTTCAGGCCCGTGGCGCCGATGGTCACGGTGTAGACCGGATCGACCGGCGGCGTCAGGTCGACCGGCGTCTGGACGTAGGTGGTCGGCACGATGTCGCGCGGCTGCGGGCGCACATAGGTCGAATAGGCCGCGAAACGCAGGATGAGATCGTCGCGCAGGTCGGCCGCCAGGACCAGCGAGGGCAGCCAGTAGTCGTAGTTGCGCGTCGTGGTCTTGGTCGTCAGCCCATGATTGACCGGGCCGGTCACCACCGACAGGGCGCTGGAGCAGTTGGTGCAGTTCAGCGCGACGATCTTGTTGTCGGTGTACTCATAGCGCACGCCCAGGGCGCCGCGGATCGGAATGCTCAGCGCGTCGGACTCGAACTTCGCCAGCGCGTAGGCGGAGTAGACGTCGTTCTCGTTGCTGAAGTTGTTGTTCCAGTAGTTGCCGTCCCAGTAGTTGTTCACGAAGCCGTAGGGCGTCAGGAACACGCCGGGGGCGCCGAAGGCGAACTGGTCGGGCAGGCCGTTCGGATTGCCGGCCGAGCGCGGGTTGGTGTTGACCGGCGTCAGCACGCTCAGCAGCTGGTTGACGTCCACGCCCATCCAGTTGGAGGTCGCGCCGCCCGCCTTGCCGCCGAAGAAATCCTTGGCGTAGGACAGCTGGGCCGCCATGGCCGGCGTGATGTTCTGGGTCTGGGCGCCCAGCGAGGTGTTGCGCGAGCCCGACGAGCTAAACTTCAGGCTCTCGGCGCGGCCGCCGAACTGGAAGCTGGTCAGGAACTTGCTGTCGTCGAAGGTGCGCTCGAGGTCCAGCTGGAACGAGTCCAGGTCGTTCTTGGCCAGGCCGTTGGTGCCGGTGATGCCGAAGCGGTCGGCCGGCGTGCCCGCCGCCTGGCCCGGCATCTGGGCGCCGGCCTGGGTGGCGGCGCTGGCGGCGGCCGGGATGTTGTAGGGCGTCGTCGCCAGGTGGGTGGCGTGCGGAGTGTTCAGGACGGCCATGTAGTTGGCCAGGTCCGAACCGCCCAGGTTGACCGAGGTGGTGATGCCGTTCAGGCCGCCCGCGCCGAGGTTGCGGTACGGGTTCTGGACGATGTCGAACTCGATCTGGTTGGCCTGGGCCTTGGCGCGCGAGACGGTCAGGTTGGCGGTGGCGCGCCACTCGTCGTTCCGGAACTCCAGGGTCGGGTTGATGGCCCAGGTCTGGTTCAGGGCCGGCTCGGACCGGATCGAGTCGAAGGTGTTGATGTTCTCGGCCGAGAACTTGTTGATGTAGGCGCGCGGACCGTTCGGCGTCTGCACGATGTAGGGCGTGCCGATGTCGGTGATGTGGGCGACGGCCGAGGTCGCCGTCAGGGCGGTGTTGGTGCCCTGTCCGCCGCCGGCGTCGATATAGAGCAGATTGTTGGTCGCCTCATCCAGCTTGCGCCGGGTCAGGAAGGCGTTGGCGCCGAACTTCCAGCTGTCGTTGATCCGCCACTCGAAACCGGTCGCGCCCGAGAGGGTGGTTCCCCGGTTGAACTTGACCAGTTGGCGGGTCTGGCTGGGATAGTAGACCCCGCCCGGATTGGCCGCGATCAGGGCGTCATAGACCGGGTTCTGGCCGGGGACGCGCTGGTTGCCCACCTGGATCGAGCCCAGCTTGTTGGCCCAGGAATTGACCGTGATCGAGTCGCGGCGGAACTTCTCGTCCTTCCAGCCGACGACGCCGAACACGGCGAAATCGTCGCTGAGATGGGCGTTGTAGCCCAGCGAGGCCAGCGGGCTGCCCAGATTGCCCAGGTCGTTGTATTCGTACGACAGCTTGGCGAAGCCGCCTTCCTTGCGGCCCAGGGCGGGCGCAATGCGCAGATCGATGTTGCCCGACAGGCCGCCGGCCAGGTCCGAGGCCATCGGCGACTTGATGACGTTGATCGCCGTGAAGATGTCGGAGTTGAACGCGCCCAGCGGGGTCGAGCCGTTCAGGATCGGGTCGGCGAAGGCGCCGCCGTTCAGCGTGGTGCGCGCGAAGGTGCCGGGCAGGCCGCGCAGGCTGATGGTCGCGTTGCGGCTGTCGGCCTCGCGGTTGATCTGGATGCCGGGAACGCGCTGGATCGCCTCGCCGACGTTGAGGTCCGGGAAGCGCCCAAGGCCGTCCGACGAAATGCCGTCCGAAATCTGCAGGGTGTCGCGTTTCGTGGCGATGGCGTTGGCGTAGGCGGCTCGGAAACCGGTTACCACCACGGTGTCGACGACGCTTTCGTCGGCCTTGGCCTGTTCAGCCAGAGCGGGCGCGGCCTGCTGGGCCTGAGCGGCGGAACCGATCGCGACCGCGGCGCACGAGGCCAGCAGCGCGGAACGCAGGACGAGAGTGTTGCGAACGAGATTCATAAATCCTCCCCCGGACGCGTCTGATTGGGCGCCCTTATGACCGGAGTTATCCGACCAATCGCGAAATGTGTCAATGATTGGTAATGCCACTTTTCAAAGTGGCTGATCTTTCTGGTCAGGCCAAAACCCAAGGAGGCAAGACCAAAGCAGTCACGGGCTTGTTGTAATTGAGCTTCCTGGCCTGCGCCGAGAGCTGGACGCGGCTAGCCGCCGACGCCGACGGACGGCATCCTAGCCTCGATCGCGGGCTCGAATCGTGTGGCAGATCGCCACAATTGAGATGTGGCGAGCCATGGATTCCGGGGAATTGCGGCGCCTTGGTAAGGCCGCCTTGACTAGGTCTGCGGCTTCCAGCCGCCGCCCAGAGCCTGGATCAAGGCCACGGCCGTGGTCTGCCGCGCCACGGCGGCGGTCAGCAGGGCTCGTCGCGCCGACAAGGCCGAGGCCTGGGCCGCGACCACATTCGTGTAGGCCACTTGCCCGGCCTTGTACTGGTTGAGGATCATCTGCTCGGTCTGGTCGGCTGCGTCGGAACTGGTCTTCAGCAGGGCGTGGCGCCGCTCCAGCACCTGGGCGGCGGTCAATTGGTTTTCCACGTCCTCGAAAGCGGACAAGGCGGTTTGGCGATAGTCGGCGACCGAAGCGTCGTAGGACGCCCTCGCCTGCTCCACCCGCGCCTTGCGCGCTCCGGCGTCGAACAGGGTCTGGGCGGCGGTCAGGCCCAGCGACCAGGTGTTGGCCGAGGCCGTGAACAGATTTCCCAGACCCGAACCACTGGTGTTGCCGGCGGCGCTGAGACCGATCGTCGGGAAGAACGCGGCGCGGGCCACGCCGATGTCGGCGTTGGCGGCGGCGACCCGGCGCTCGGCGGCGGCGATGTCCGGACGGCGCTCAAGCAGGGTCGAGGGCACGCCGGCCGGAATCTCGGGCACGTGGGCGCTCCAGGCCGGATCGGCCGCCAGGCGGAAACCGCTGGCCGGCTCGCCGACCAGGGTGGCGATGGCGTTCTCGTAGGTCGCGCGGGTCTGGCGCAGGCTTTCCAGCTCGGCCTGGGCCCCGGCCAGCTGGGTGGTGGCCTGCAGCACGTCCGACTTGGGCGCGATGGCCGCGGCGTAGCGATTCTGGGTGATCTGCAGGCTGCGCTGATAGCCTTCGACGGTCCTGGTCACCAGCGCCAGTTCGACGTCGGTCTGGCGCAAACCCAGATAGTTCACCGCCAGCTCGCCCTGCATCGACAGCCGGGCGCCGGCCAGGTCGGCCGCGCTGGCCTGGGCCGAGGCGTCGGCCCCGTTTATCCCCTGACGGATACGCCCCCAGAGATCGGGCTCCCAGCTGGCGCCGATGCTGGCCTGGTAGCGGTTGGCGTTGCCGGACCCGCCGGTCGAGTTGACCGAGGCCGAGCCGCCCGCCCGGGTCGCCGAGCCCGACAGGTCGATGGTCGGGAACAGGCCCGCCCGCTGCTCGCGCACCAGGGCCCGCGCCTGGCGATAGCTGGCCTCGGCCGCGGCGATGGTCTGGTTGGAGACGTTGACCCGGGCGACCAGGGCGTCCAGCTGCGGATCGCCCAGCAGGGTCCACCAATCGCCGCGATCGAGCAGGTCGCCGGGCGTGGCGACCTTCCAGCCGTCCAGGGCCTTGTAGCTGTTCGGCAGAGCCGTGACGGTGACCTGCGGACGTTCGTAGGCGGGGCCGACAGTGCAGGCCGACAGCAGGGTCAGGGCGGAGCCGGCAACGGCAAGGTGCTTCAGCGATAACATCAGACGGGCTGGCATCAGACAGGTTCCGGGGCGGAGGGCATGTGGGCCAGGAAGCGCTCGTCGCGCGCCTTGCCCCGCAGGCGGTCGAGATAGACGTAGACGACCGGGGTGGTGATCAGGGTGAGCAGCTGGCTGGCGATCAGCCCGCCGATGATGGCGACGCCCAGCGGACGGCGCAGTTCCGCCCCCTCCCCGAACCCGATGGCCAGGGGCAAGGCGCCCAGGGCGGCGGCCATGGTGGTCATCAGGATGGGGCGGAAGCGCAGCAGGCTGGCCTCGCGCACCGCGTCGACCGCCGAGAGCCCGCGCGAGCGCTGGGCGTCCAGGGCGAAGTCGATGATCAGGATGGCGTTCTTCTTGACGATGCCCAGCAGCAGGAACACCCCGATCAGGGCGATCACCGAGAACTCCATCTTGAACAGCAGCAGGGCCAGCATCGCTCCCACCCCGGCGGCCGGCAGGGTCGACAGCACGGTCAGCGGGTGGACGTAGCTCTCGTAGAGAATGCCCAGCACGATGTAGATCGCCACGATGGCGGCGGCGACCAGGAACGGCTGCTGCTTGTTCTGGTCCTGGGCGCTGCGGGCGCTGCCCTGGAAGCTGCCGCGCACATTGGTCGGCAGGGCGATATCGGCCTCGGCCTGCTTGATGGCGGCCTGGGCGTCGCTGAGCGAGACCCCGTCGGCCAGGTTGAACGACACGGTCGTGGCCAGCTCGCCGTTCTGATGGTTGATCGAGGTGGGCGTGGCGGCCTGGGCGACGCTGGAGATCGCGCTCAGCGGCGTCATCGGGGTCAGGGCCGTGTTCAGGGCCGAGCCGGTAGAGGGATCGCGCAGGCCAGGATTGACCGCCGCCCCGCTGGACGTCGTCCCGCCGCTGGTCCCGCCCGTCGTCGGCACGTAGACGTCTTTCAGCGCCTCGGGGCCTGTCGAGAACCGGCGGTCCCACTCCATGATCACCGCGTACTGGTTGATGTCCTCGTAGATCGTGGCCACCTGGCGCTGGCCGAAGGCGTTGTAGAGCGCGTTGTCCACGGCGCGCGGCGTGACGCCCATGCGCGAGGCGCTGTCGCGGTCGATGGTCACGAAGGTCTCGACGCCGTTCTCGGACTGGTCGCTGTCGACGTCGGTCATCACGTCCGACCGGGCCTTCATCGCTTCGGCCAGCTTGGGGGCCCAGGCCTTCAGCGCGTCGCTGGAGTCGCTGGTCAGGGTGTACTGGTAGGTCGAATTGCTCTGCCGCCCGCCCATCCGCACGTCCTGGACGGGGTTGAGGAAGACGCTGATGCCGGTGACCTTCTGCAGCTGCGGCCGCAGGCGGTTGATCACCGCCGAGCCCTTCTCCTTGCGATCCTCAGGCCCGTTGCCCAGGGGCTTGAGATTGACGAACAGGAAACCGCCGCCCGCCCGGTTGCCGCCGGTGAAGCCGACCACCGTGTCGACGCCCGGGTCCTTGCGGATGATGTCGACCACCTGCTTCAGCTTGGCCTGCATGACGTGGAACGACACGCTCTGGTCGGCGCGCAGCCCGGCCTGAATCTGGCCGCTGTCCTGCTGCGGGAAGAAGCCCTTGGGCATGGCGACGTAGAGCCAGGCGGTCAGGCCGATCGCCACCACCAGGATCAGCATCACCAGCGGCTTGGCGGCCAGGGCCCAGTCGAGGCTGTATTCGTAGGTCTTGTGGACACGATTGAAGCCGGCTTCGAACCAGCGGGCGACGCGGCCCTCCTGCTGGCCTTCCTTGGGCGGACGCAGCAGGTAGGCGCACATCATCGGCGTGGTGGTCAGCGAGATGACCAGCGAGATCATCACCGCCGCCGACAGGGTGACGGCGAACTCGCGGAAGAGGCGCCCCACCTGGCCGCCCATGAACAGCAGCGGGATGAACACCGCGACCAGCGAGATGCTGATCGACAGCACCGTGAACCCCACCTCGCGCGCGCCCAGCAGGGCGGCCTTGAAGCGGTCCATGCCCTTCTCGATGTGGCGCTGGGTGTTCTCCAGCACGACGATGGCGTCGTCGACCACGAAGCCGGTCGCCACGGTGATGGCCATCAGCGACAGGTTGTTGAGCGAGAAGCCCAGCAGGTACATCACCCCGAACGTGCCCAGCAGCGAGACGATGGTCGCCGCCGCCGGGATGAAGGTGGCCCGGGCGCTGCGCAGGAAGGCGCTGACCACCAGCACCACCAGCGCGATCGAGATCAGCAGGGTCACCTCGATCTCGTGCAAGGAGGCGCGGATCGAGTTGGTGCTGTCGCTGGCCACCTGCACCTGGATGTCCCCCGGCAGCTGGGCGCGCAGCTCGGGCAAGGTGGCGCGGACGCTGTCGACGGTCTGGATGATGTTGGCCCCCGGCTGGCGGGTGACCAGGATGATGATCGCCGGCTTGCCGTTGAACAGGCCCAGGGTCCGGGTGTCGGCGACGCTGTCGGTGACCTCGGCCACGTCCATCAGCCGCACCGGGGCGTCGCCGCGCCAGGCCACGACCAGGCCCGCATAGTCGGCCGCCTTGCGCCCGCCGGGGCTGGTGTAGACCTGGAACCGCCGCCCTGCCCCCTCCACCTGGCCCTTGGGCCGATTGGCGTTGGCCGACTGCACCGCCGCGCGCACGTCCTCCAGGGCGATGCCGTACTTGTTGAGCAGGAACGGATTGACCGACACCCGCACGGCCGGCAGCGAGCCGCCGCCGATCTCGACGTCGCCCACCCCGGTCACCTGGGCCAGGCGCTGGGAGACGATGTTGGACACCGCATCGTAGATCTGGCCCGGGGTCTTGGTGTCGCTGGTCAGGGCCAGGATGATCACCGGGGCGTCGGACGGGTTCTGCTTGCGGTAGCTGGGGTTGCTGCGCAGCGTGGCCGGCAGGTCCGAGCGGGCGGCGTTGATGGCGGCCTGCACCTCGCGGGCCGCGCCGTCGATGTTGCGGTTGAGGTCGAACTGCAGGGTGACCCGGGCCGAGCCGGTGTTGCTCTGCGAGGTCATTTCGGTGACGCCGGGGATGGTCCCCAGCCGCCGCTCCAGGGGCGTGGCGACGCTGGAGGCCATGGTCTCGGGGCTGGCCCCGGACAGGTTGGCCGAGACCGAGATGGTCGGATAGTCCACCTGCGGCAGGGGCGAGACCGGCAGCACGAAGAACGCGGCGATCCCGGCCATGGCTATGCCGATGGTCAGCAGGACTGTCGCCACCGGCCGCCGGATGAAGGGCGCCGACAGGTTCACGACGGCGCCCCCGGGATTGGGTCCGGATCAGCGCGATCCGGCGCGACATGGTCGTCACGCTCGCGGTGGATCCCCCTGTCGGCCGGAGCGAACCGGTCGAAGGCCAGGTAGATCACCGGGGTGGTGAACATGGTCAGCAGTTGGCTGACCAGCAGGCCGCCGAAGATGGCGATGCCCAGCGGCCGGCGCAGCTCGCCGCCCTCGCCGAAGCTCAGCATCAGCGGGATGGCCGCGAACAGGGCCGCCAGGGTGGTCATCAGGATCGGGCGGAAGCGCAGGATGGCGGCCTGGAAGATGGCGTCGCGCGGGCTCTTGCCCTCGTTGCGTTGCGCGTCGATCGCGAAGTCGATCATCATGATCGCGTTCTTCTTGACGATGCCGATCAGCAGGATGATGCCGATGATGCCGATCACGCCCAGGTCGTTGCCGGTGAGCCACAGGGCCAGCAGCGCCCCCACCCCCGCCGACGGCAGGGTCGACAGGATGGTCAGCGGGTGGATGTAGCTCTCGTAGAGCACGCCCAGCACGATGTAGACGCAGACGATGGCCGCCAGGATCAGCCACAACTGGTTGCTCAGCGAGTTCTCGTAGGCTCCCGCCGCGCCCAGGAAGGTGTGGGTCACCGACACCGGCATGTCGATGTCCTTCATCGCCGCGCGGATGTCGTCGACCGCCTTGCCCAGCGAGACGCCGGGCGCGGTGTCGAAGCCGATCGTGGTGGCCGGGAACTGCGAGACGTGGGTGACTTGCAGCGGCGCGGTCTGTTCCTTGATAGTCGAGATCGCCGACAGCGGCGTGGGGCTGCCGCCGCCGGTCTTCAGGTTCAGCAGGCCCAGGGATTCCGGCGCGGTCAGCAGGCCGGGCTTGGCCTCCAGGATCACCCGGTACTGGTTGGTCTCGGTGAAGATGGTCGAGACGATCCGCTGGCCGAAGGCGCTGTAGAGGGCGTCGTCTATGTCCGAGGCGGTGATCGAGAGGCGCGCGGCGGTGTCGCGGTCGATGTCGACATAGGCCGCCGCCCCGGTGGCGCTGGCGTCGCTATAGACGTTACGCACCGACTTCACGCTGGCCAGGCGCTCGGCCAGCTTGCCGGCCCATTCCTTGACCGTGGCGGTGTCGGCGCCTTCCAGCGACAGGCGGTAGAGGGTCGGGCCGGTCTCGGCGTCGATGGTCAGGTCCTGGGTCGGCTGCAGATAGACGTGCACGCCCGGCACGGCGGCGACGCGGTCGCGCAGCCGCTGCATGATCTTCTCCTGCGAGCCTTTGCGGTCGGCCTTCAGGTTGATCAGCATCTGTCCGGTATGGAGCATGGCGTTGTTGGCGCCGTCGACGCCGATGAACGAGCTGAGGCTCTCGACCGCCGGGTCGTCGAGGATCGCCCGGGCGGCCTCCTGCTGCAGGCCGGCCATGCGGTCGTACGAGACCGATTGCTCGACCTCGGTGCGGGCCTGGAGCTGGCCGGTGTCCTGGGTCGGGAACAGGCCCTTGGGAATGATCAGATAGAGCAAGGCGGTCAGGGCGAAGGTCGCCACCGCGACGACCAGGGTCGCCTTCTGGCGCTCCAGCACCCAGTTGAGGCCGCGCTCGTAGTGACGCTCGACCCGCTCGAACACCGCCTGGGACTTCCGGGCGATGCGGCCCTGGTGCTCCTCGCCGGCCGGCTTCAGCCAGCGGGCCGACAGCATCGGCGTCAGGGTCAGCGACACCACCGCCGAGATCAGGATGGTGATCGCCAGGGTGATGGCGAACTCGCGGAACAGCCGCCCCACCACGTCGCCCATGAACAGCAGCGGGATCAGCACCGCGATCAGCGACACGGTCAGCGAGATGATCGTGAAGCCGATCTCGCGCGCACCCTGCAGGGCGGCCGCCATCGGTTTGACGCCCTTCTCCAGGTGCCTGGAGATGTTCTCGATCATGACGATGGCGTCGTCGACCACGAAGCCGGTGGCGATGGTCAGCGCCATCAGGCTGAGATTGTTCAGCGAGAAGCCCATCAGGTACATCACGCCGCACGAGCCGATCAGCGAGATCGGCACGGCCAGGCCGGCGATCAGGGTGGCGCGCAGGCTGTGCAGGAAGAAGAAGATCACCACCACGACCATGACCACGGCCAGCAGCAGCTCCATCTCCACGTGGTGGACCGAGCCGCGGATGCCGGTGGTGCGGTCGGCCAGCACCTTGACCTCGAGGCTGGCGGGCAGCCCCTCCTCCAGTTCCGGCAGCTTGGCCTTGATGGCGTCGACGGTCTTGATGACGTTGGCGCCGGGCTGGCGCTGGACGTTGACGATGATCGCCGGGGTCTCGTTGGCCCACGCTCCAAGACGCGTGTTCTCGGCGCTCTGAACGACCTGGGCGATGTCTCGCAGCCGGATCGGGGCCTCGTTCTTGTACGATACGATCAGGTTGGAATAGTCGTCGACGCTCAGCAGCTGGTCGTTGGCGTTGATGGTGTAGGCGCGGGTCGGGCCGTCGAAGCTGCCCTTGGCGCTGTTGGCGTTGGCGTTGCTGATCGCGCTCTGCACATTGGCCAGGGTGAGGCCGTAGCTGGCCATGGCCTGGGTGTCGGCCTGGATGCGGATCGCCGGGCGCTGGCCGCCGCTGAGGGTGACCAGGCCCACGCCCGAAACCTGGCTGATCTTCTGGGCCAGGCGGGTGTTGACCAGGTTCTGCACCTCGGTCAGCGGCAGGGTGTCGGAGGTCACGGCCAGGGTCAGGACCGGGGCGTCGGCCGGATTGACCTTGGCGTAGACCGGCGGGGCCGGCAGGTCGGCGGGCAGCAGGCTGTTGGCCCCGTTGATCGCCGCCTGCACCTCCTGTTCGGAGACATCCAGGCTTTCACCCAGATTGAACTGCAGGGTGATGATCGAGGCCCCGGCCGTGCTGACCGAACTCATCCGCGCCAGGCCCGCCATCTCGCCCAGCTGGCGCTCCAGCGGCGCGGTCACCGTCTGGCTCATCACCTCCGGGCTCGCGCCGGGATAGAGGGTCTGGATCTGGATGGTGGGATAGTCGACCTGCGGCAGGGCCGACAGCGGCAGCAGGCGGAAGCCGACCAGGCCGGCCAGGACGATGGCCGCCATGAACAGCGCCGTGGCGACCGGTCGCTGGATGAAGGGACGCGAGGGATTCATGGCGCCGGCCTATTCGGCCTGTTGCCGGCGGCGACGCTCGCCGCCCTGCCCTTGCCCCTGACCCTGGCCTTCACGGCCGGCGCGTTCACCCTTGCCTTGGCCCTTGCCCTTGCCTTGACCCATGCGGCCGGCGGCTTGGCCGGGAAGCTGGACCTTGCCGCCCTCGCGCAGGCGGTCGCCGCCCTCGGTGATGACCTTCTCGCCGACCTTCAGGCCGCTGGCGATCGACACCTGGGCCGTGGTCGAGGGGCCGGCCGTGACCTTGCGCTTGTGCACCGTCTGGCCCTCGCCCAGCACCCAGACGAAGGCGCCGTCGCTGCTCTGGCGCAGGGCCGTGGCCGGCACGACCACCGCGCCCCGGATGGTGTCCAGCTCCAGGCGGACATTGACGAACTGGCTGGGGAACAGGGCGCCGCCGGCGTTGGCGAAGCGGGCCTTGGCCTTGACCGTGCCGGTGCCGACGTCGACCACGTTGTCCAGGGTCGAGAACGTCCCGCGATCCAGCGTGGTGGTCCGCGTTCTATCCAGCGCGATGACCGGCAGGGCCGCGCCGCTGTTGGCCCGGGCGCCGATGCGCGGCACGTCGTCCTGGGGCACGGTGAACTCGACATCGATCGGCGAGACGGTGGTGATCACCGCCACGCCGCTGGCGTCGCCCGCGCCGATATAGTTGCCGACGTCGACGACGCGCAGGCCGACCCGGCCGCTGACCGGAGCGACGATGCGGGCATAGCCGACGTTCAGCCG
Organism: Caulobacter sp. P1_D6; assembly: GCF_056406095.1. Taxonomy (NCBI): domain Bacteria; kingdom Pseudomonadati; phylum Pseudomonadota; class Alphaproteobacteria; order Caulobacterales; family Caulobacteraceae; genus Caulobacter; species Caulobacter sp. P1_D6. Next base: position 68,494 of record NZ_JBFUAW010000011.1, read on the forward strand.
CGCGGTGCCGACGGCGGCCCGGTCGGACATGACCGTGCCCTGCAGTTGCTTGACGGTGGCGGCCTGGGTGTCGACCTCCTGGCGGGCGATGGAGTCCTGGGTCAGCAGGGTCTGGTAGCGCGCCAGGGTGACCTGGGCGCTGGCCAGTTGAGCCTCGTCGCGGGTCAGGTTCCCCTGGGCCTGCATCAGGTCCATCTGGAACTGGCGGGGATCGATCTGCACCAGCGGCTGGCCGGCGCGGACCATCTGGCCTTCCTTGAACATCACCTGGGTGATCACGCCCGCCACCTGGGGTCGGACGGTGACCGTCGCGGCGGGCGTCACCGTGCCGAGCGCCTCGATCACCACCGGCAGGTCGGTCTGGGTCGCCGTGGCGACCGCCACGGTGCTGGCCGGGCCGCGTCGTCCGCCGCCGAAGCCGCCAGGGCCGCCGGGACCGCCCGCGCCGCCGCCCTCGCCTTTCGGCGCGTGCATCAGGCTCCAGGCCAACCACACCACGCCAGCCAGAACCGCCAGGGCGATCGCGCCGCCGATGATTTGCGCCTTACGGCTGACGGGACGGATCGGCGGATAAGGTTCGGTCATCGAGATCTCAGGCGCGCAGGGCAAGGGGAGCGGGCAACCGCCGCCATATCCGCAGCATCAAACGCCACAGTGGCGAATCGGATGCCCGGTACGGTCACGTTAGCTGTCGCTCGCAGCCTTAGTTGCCCGGCCACGTTGCCTTAGCATTTCAGGGTCGAAATCTGTCGCGCCGCCATTTCGCCGCGAGCGGCGGGCCGCTAGGCCGCGTTCAGCCGCCACGCGAAGCGCGTGGCGATCGTCACGGCGCCGTCCTTGCCGCCCGCCGGCCCGTCGAGGTCGTCGCTCTCGATGAACTGCAGGCCGGCCTCCTTCTGGGAGCGCCAGACCACGCGGGTCAGGTGGATCTTCTTGGCGATGGAATCCACCAGGAAGGAGCCTTCCGCCTGCAGGTCGAAGTCGCCGACCGCGATCCGGGCCCCGCCCTCGGCGATGTCGATGAGCGAGACCTTCCAGGCCTTCCGGCCGTCGACCAGATAGGCCTTGCGCTTGGTCGGCGTACGGGGATGGGCCCGCAGGTCGACACCACCTGATCTGTTCTCGTCATCCGATCGCATGAGAACGACCCTAGCCAAGCAGGGTTAACGGATGGCGCCGCCCACCGTCACGGGAACGATCTATTGGGGCGACGCGATCGCCGCATCCAATCGCCGCCGGATGAAGCCCGCCGCCAGCTCGATCGACTGCCGGGCCTTGGGCGTGTTCATCCGCTCCCAGAAATGGGTCTCGTCGGCCCAATGGCGCAGGGTCAGGTCGCCGCCCACGTCGCGCACCTTGTCGGCCAGGCGCATGGAGTCGTCGTAGAGGATGTCGGTCCGGCTGGCGTGGACCAGCAGCGGCGGGAAGCCATGGAAGCTTCCGAACAGCGGCGAGGCGATCGGCTCGATCGCCGAGCGGCCCTGCAGATAGAAGTGCGCGAACATCGCCAGCGACTCCATCGTGTGCGGCGAGGTCTTGGCGATCGAGGCGGCCATGACCGACCAGCTCTGCAGGGACAGGTCCAGCCACGGCGACAGCAGCACGATGCCTGCGGGCATCGGCTCGCCCCGATCGCGCACCACCTGGAAGGCGGCCATCATGATCGCCGCGCCGGCCGACTCGGCCAAGGCCACGACCGGCTCGTCGGGCCGGTGCAGCCTCTGCCAGCGCCAGGCCTCGACGATGTCGTCCACGGCCGCCGGACAGGGATGCTCGGGCGCCAGGCGATAGGACGGCGCATAGACGCTGGCCTCGGCCGCGGCGGCGAAACGTCCCACCAACTGGCCGATCCGCGGGCTGCGCTCGGCGACGAACGAGCCGCCATGGACGTAGAAGACCGTTCCCCGCGGCGATTTGTCCCGGGGCGCGAACCAGTCGGCGCGGGTGGGCGGCGCGGGGGCGACGAAGTCCGGCGTCTCGCTCCAGGTGGCGTCCACCTCCAACGACGGCAGCACGCCGTCGTAACGGTCGTGCCAGGCCCGCGCGCGGCGCAGGAACTCGGCGAACGCCTCTTCTCCCCTGGCGTGACAGGCCAAGCCCTTGCGCAGCTGGCTCATGATCACCCGCTGGGCGATGGCGTAGCTGGCCTTCTGGCGAAAATCGGAAAACGGCCTGCGCGGCGTTTCCGGCGCGGCCTTCAGTTCGACCAGCCCTTGACGCGGGACAGCCGTCGTAATCGATACCATTGTACGCGAACGCTCCCCAGGCCACGCTTTTATGACGAACAAGAAACAACAAGACGCCCTGTTCGACAACCTGAAGCCGTTGACGCGGGTCTATCCCAGCCTCGAGGCCCGCCTGACCAAGGCGGCGGAGGCCGGCCATCCCTATGTCCTCCGCGCCCTGGAGATCTTCGGCCGCGCGAAGGGCCGGTCGCAGGAGCAGGCCCTAGCGGCCTATCGCGAAGACCATGGCCTGACCGAGGCCGAGGCCAAGCTGGCCTATTTCCTGGTCGAAGGCGGCACCCTGGCCGGCTACGCCCTGACGACGAACCTGTCACGCAACACGGTGCGTTCGTACCTGAAATCGATCTTCAGCAAGACGGGAGCGACCCGCCAGGCCGAATTGATCCTGATCCTGGGCGAAGACCGGTCGAGGACGCGCTAGGCGCCCTCGACCGCCCCCTCCCCCCGGGCGCGCTCCCCCAGAAGCGCGCCCTCGGAAACAGGCTCCTAGAACCGCCAGGCGCCGCCCGCGCGGATGGCTTGGGCCTCGTAGCGGTCGCCGTAGGTCCCTTCGTAGGTGACCCCGAACCGGGCGCGGTCGCCCGACACCAAGTCGACGCCGAGCTGAACGGCCAGGGCGCCGGCGTCGTACTTGGCGCCGCTGACCACGAAGCGGGTCGTCCCGCCCGCGAAGGCGTTGGAGGTTTCACCCGCCAGGTCGCCCGTGGTCATGCGCCAGGCGACGGCGCCGCGCGGCCGCAGGACCACCGCCGAGCCGAGGCCCATTTCACCCTTCACCTTGACCCCGATGTCGATGACGCCGAGCTCGCGGGTGACGCCGTCCACCTTCAGGGCCGTGAAGCCGCCGGTTTCAGAGAAGTCGTCGCTCTTCACGCGCAGGTAGCTGGCCGACACGAAGGGCTCGACCGAGGTCGCGCCCAGCGCCACCGGAGCCGACACCTGACCGAACAGCTGGCCGACGGTGGCGTCGTACTTGCCCTTCAGCCGGTCCACGACGCCCGGGAACTGCGCCACCCGCTCGGCGTCGACCGACGACCAGGCGTAGGCGCCGCCCAGATTGGCGCGCAGGGGTCCGAAGGTGGTGGCGGCGTAGGCCGCGACCTGACCGCCGGTGCTCTCGGCGCGGCTGCCGCGCGCCGACACCCTGGCTTGACCTTCGCCATAGGCGGCGGCCAGGCCCAGGCGGGTGTCGCCCAGCATCCTGTCGCCGCCGACCACCAGGCCCGAGCCGCTGACCTTCAGGCCCGCCGCGCCCGCGCCGGCGTCGACATGGCTCCAGCCCGCCAGGACGTCGCCCCAGCCGCCGGCGACGTCCGCCGAGGTCGAGCTGCGCGCCTGGATCGCCTCGCGCAGGCGTCCCGCCTCGCCCGCCAGGACGGTGGAGACATCGGCATGGATCTGGCCGTCCAGAGCGTTGTAGGCCTGGACCGAGCCCGCCGCGTTCTGGGTGACGAGGGCGTCGTAGACCGGCGCTCCCAGGCCCAGGGCTTCGGCGGCCGCGGCCACGTGGGCCTGGTTCGGGGTCGTGGCGAAGCTGGCGAAGCGGATGTCGTTGCGCAGCAGGTTCAGGCGCACGGCGTTGGCCGTGTAGGTCAGGCTGGGCGTCAGGAACGCCATGTCGCTGGTGACGCCGGAGAACCGGCCCGTGATGCCGCCCGCCGAGGTCAGGATGCCGTACTGGGTCAGGCGGGCGTACTGCGAGGCCGGACCGCCGGCCAGCACGGCGACGTTGGCGCCGGTCTGGATGGTGGTGGCGCCGCCGACGACTATCAGGTCGTGCTCGCCGGTCGGCAGCACCTCGACCTGGTAGGTCGAGCCGGCGGTGAAGGTGAAATCGCCGGCCACGGTCAGGGTGCCAGGCGAATTGCCGGGCGTGACCTGGCCGCCGCTCTGCACGATCACGTCGCCGCCGATCGTCCCGGAGCCGCCCAGGGCGCCCGACGCGCCGACCGTGACGTCGGACGTCACCGAGCCGTTGACCTTCAGCTTGCCGACCCCGACCGTGGTCGGGCCGGTGTAGGTGTTGGCGCCGGTCAGCTCGATCACGCCGCCGCCGGTGATCGTGAACGAGCCCGAGCCGGTGATCGCGCCGGCGAAGGTGGTGCTGCCCGACTGGTTGACGGTCAGGGCCCCGCCGTCGATATCGACCTCGCCCGTCGCGCCGCCGCTGAGGTTGGTGATGGTCTGGGTCAGGCCGCTGAGGTCCAGCACGCCGTTGTCGACCTGGACCTCGGCGGTCTGCGGCAGGTGCAGGATCCGCACCGAACCGCCCTGGACCGTGGTCGTGCCGGTGAAGCCGTACTGGCCCGACAGGGTCAGGCGCGACGCCCCCAGCTTGACCAGCTCGCCCGCGCCGGTGATGTCGCCGCCGAAGTCGTATTCGTCCGAGCGGTTGAAGACCGCCGTGCCGGCGATCGCCAGGTCGCCGGTCAGCGCGCCGGTCGTGCCGCCATCGCCGATCTGCAGGGCCGCGCCCGACGCCACCGTGACATCGCTGCTCATCGAACCGGTCAGCAGCAGCTTGCCGCCCGAGACCGTGGTCGGGCCGGCATAGGTCGCCGCGCCGCTCAGGGTCAGGGTGGCGGCGCCGGACTTGGTCAGGCCGCCGGCGCCGGTCAGGTCGCCCGAATAGCTGGAGGCGTTGGCCTGGGCGATCGTCAGGGTTCCGGCGCCGATGTCGAGGTCGGCGTCGCCCGACAGCCCGCCGGTCCTCTTGGCGCCCGAACCCAGGGCGAAGGCGTCGCCCTTCAGGGCCAGGCGCGAGTCCGCCGACAGGTCGGCGATGGTCACCAGGCCGCCGTCGTTGGTCAGCTGACCGGTGCGCGAGTAGACGCCCGACAGGGTCAGGTCGCCACCACCGGCCCAGATCACCTCGCCGCCGGCGCCCGACAGGGCGTTGGTCAGCGTGTAGTCGCCGGCCCGGCCGAGGAAGAACAGCCCGCCTTCCACCTTGATGTCGCCGGCGAAGCCGCCGCTCGCGCCCGGTCCGGCGACCTTCACCGTGCCCAGACCCGCATCGTCGGTCACATAGCTGGCGCCGACCACCACGACGCCGCCGGTCTGCTCTAGGCCGCCGCCGATGTCGGTCGCCACATGCAGTTCGCCGCCGTTCACCCGGGTCACGCCCGTATAGGTCCAGGCGCCGGACGCCAGCATCGCGCCCGAGTTCAGCTCGACCTCGCCCGTCCCGCTGATCGAAAGCGTGCCGCTGTCGGCATAGAGGTTGTCGTCATAGCTCTGGTAGATCAGCGTGCCGTCGTTGCGCACCGACAGGCCGGTTCCCGGCGTCGTGGTCTCGATCCAGGCGTTGCGGTCCTGCTTGTCGTCGATGCGCAGGGTCGCGCCCGAGGCGATGGCGATGCTGTCGGTCTGCAGCAGACCCGACAGGGTCCAGTCACCAGTCTCGACCTTGGTGGTCTCGAAGCCGACGATGTCGCCGAACGTCTGGTCGGCGGTCTGCTGGCTGGAGGTTCCCTTCAGCATCAGGCTGTCCAGGCCGGCCCCGCCGTCCACGGCGCCGGCGAAGCTGGCGCCCGTCAGCTGGGCCAGGGTGTCGTCCCCGCCGGCGAACTTCACGGCGATCGCGCCGCTGCCGCCGATGTGGCCGGCCGTGGTCAGACTGGCGCCGTAACCGGCCGCCGGAGAGCCCGATCCGCCCGGCACGGGGACGGCGCGGAACTCGACCCCGGCGCCGCCGAGCGCGGTGATCGAGGCGTCCGCCCCGACCGTGACCTCGGCCCGGTTGAGGGCCGAAACCCGGACCCCGCCCAGGCCGCCCAGGGTTTCGCCCGTGACCGTCAGATTGGCGTCGTGGCTGGCATAGAGGTCGATGGCGACGCTGTTGGCGTCCTTGGCGACCGCGCGGCCCGAGGTCACCGCCACGTCGCCGTTGTCGGCCAGGGCCTGGATGGCGCGCGAGCTGGCGCCGACGATCTCGACGTCCTCGCTGACGATCATCACCTGATCGCCGCGACCGAACAGGGCCAGGGTGCCGGCGCTGCTGGCCCGCGCCTTGCCGCTGTTGATCTCGACCACCCCGCCGGTGGACTGGCCCCAGACGGCGGTGGCGTATTGACCGACCACGGCGGAGTCGACGCTGTTGACGACCACGTGGCCGCCGCCGGTCGACAGCGCGCCCACGCCATCGGCCGTGAAGGCGCCGTTCATGCCGAGGTTGGCGGTGCGGGTGACGCCGGCGCTGACGACGATGTCGCCCGTCGTGCTCTGGGCGAACACGCCCACGTCGCCGGTGGTCCCGGCCGAGACCGAGCCCGTGGTCACATGCACCGCGCCCTCGCGGCCATAGATCACCACGCCCGTGCCGCCGGCCGTGACCTTGTCGGCCGAGACGTCCACCGCGCCCTGACCGTAGACGTACAGACCCACGCCGTTGCCGACCGTGATCTCGCCGCTGTCGATGCTGATCGGACCGGCGTGATCCACCCAGATGCCGGTCGAGCCGGCGCCGGTGGCGCTGACCTTGTCGCTGACGATGCTCAGCGCGCCCGTGCCGCCGCCGGGCGCGTGCGGCGTCCCGTAGACCAGCAGTCCGTCGGCATCGACCATGATCCCGTGGGCGTTGGCGCCGGTGGTGGTCACCTGGCCGCTGTCGATGACGACATCGCCGGTATTGGTCCAGGCGTAGATGCCGCGGGCGTTGGTTCCCGTCGTGCTGGCCGCGCCGCTGGTGATGTCGATGTTGGCGGTCTTGTTGAACGTCAGCGCCATGATGGCGTCCGCGGCGTTGCTGGCGCTGGGCCCGCCCGTGGTCGAGGCCACGTCGCTCTTGATCGTCACCCCGCCGCCGCCGTTGGCGTAGATCGCCCGGCCGCCGGCCCCGGCCGCTGTGGCGGTCCCGCTGTCGATGTTGATCGCGCCGTTGGCCGCCGAGGCGTAGATCGCCCACGACTGGGCGCCCCCGGCGCTGGCCTTGTCGCTGGTGATGTCGATGCCGCCCAGGAAGCTCTGTGCGCTGATGGCGTTGGAGAACACCTGGACGCCGCCGGCGGTGATCCCGCCGCCGGTCGCCGAGGCCTCGCCGCTGACGATCTTGATCGCCCCGTCGCCCCTGGCCACGATCGCCGAGCCGCCGTCGCCGGTGGCGCCGGCATGCTGCGAGGTCACCTCCATCAGGCCGGCCGCCTCGACGCGGATGGCGTCGGTGTAGTGGACCGCGGTGTCGTAGGTGACCGCGCCATGGGTGGTGGTGGTGTCGGCCGTGACCTTGGCCGCGCCGCCCGCCTTGACGTAGATCCCGTAGGCGCCGTCGCTGGCCGTGGTGACCGTTCCGCTCTCGACGGTCGCGTCGCCGGCCTGGGCGTTGGCGGACACGCCGAGGAAGCCGACGCCGCTGGTCGACAGGTCGTCGACCTTGACGCTGACGTCGCCGTTGTAGCTGCGCGCGCCGATCCCCTGACCGTACGACGTGTGGCCGGCGGGACCGACGGCCGGAGCTCCTGTCGCGACGATCTTGCCCGCGGTCACGGAGACATCGCCGAACCCAATCGCGCCGATGACGCCGTTGGGCTGGGTGGTCGAGGCCTCGCCCACCACCACCGTCACCTTGCCGCCGCCCGTCGGCGCGCCGCTGGGGCCGTCCAGCGAACGGGCCAGAACGATGCTGCCGCCCAGGCCCGAGGAGGTGACCTTGTCGATCTCGACCGTGACGTCGCCCGTCTTCGATTGGGCCGCGACGCCCGACGTATAGACCCCGGCCGTCGATACTTCGCCGGCCTTGACCTTGACCGCGCCGCTGTCCGACAGCGCCACGATCGCGTCATTGGTCATGTCGTTGACCATGTCGGTCCCCGAGGTGGCCGCCTTGGTCACTTCGATGTCGATCGCGCCGCTCGTGGTGGTTACGAACAAGCCCGGCGCCTGGTTTCCGCTGGTGGCGATGTCGGCCGCCACAACCCCGATGTCGCCGGCCCCGCCGACGACGTCCACCGCGATCGCGCCGGTGTTGGAGGCCGAGGCGGGCAGATTCAGGATCAGGTCGTCGATCGTCGTGTAGCTGACGCCGGTGGTCGTGGGGACTGGACAGGTCACGACGCCGCTCGTGGCCGGACCGCATTCATTGGCGGCCAGGGCGGCCGCAGGCTGGACCAGCAACGAGCATCCCAACGCCGTTCCAGTCAGCCACAGAACCCGCGGATTGCGCCGCGGATTGCCGCGCTTGATTTCGATTCCCGACATTTGAATCACCCCACTCAGCCACTGAAAGTCCGCCGTTCCCCGAACGGAGACCTCCGAGCTAGCTGAGCCGGAACACCGGCGACACCCCCGTTTGAGGGGGGTGGCGCGAGCAAAAGAATCTCGCCAGGTGCAGGGACCGCGCACGAAACGGGCGCGACACGTGGGGATGCCGCACGGTTAACGCAGGGAAAGTGCGTCTAGGCGCTCCCGCCTGGTCGGCTGGAGCGCCTCGGGATCGGCGGTCGATTCGCTGAGCCTCTAGGTCTTGCCGCCCTGGCGATCCAGGTCGCGATTGACCAGTAGGACGTTGACGCGCGGCTGGCCGATGAAGCCCAGCAGGCGCCCCTCCTCGTGCCGCGCGATGACCGCCTCGACGGCGTCGGTGGTGATGCCGCGAGCCTTGGCGATTCGCGGGGCCTGGAAGCGGGCGTAGGCCGGCGAGATTTCCGGATCCAGGCCCGAGCCCGAGGTGGTCACCGCGTCGGCCGGGATCGGCGCGCCGGGGTTCTCGGCCCGCAGGGTCGCGGCGTCGGTCTTCTCCCGCTCGATCAGCTTGTCGTTCAGCGGACCCATGTTGGAGCCGCCGGACGCCGAGGCGTCATAACCGCTACCGGCCGCCGACGGACGCGGATGCAGATATTCCGGCTTGGCGAAGGCTTGGCCGATCAGGGCCGAGCCGACGACCGTCCCCTTGGCGTCCTTGATCAGGCTGCCTTTGGCCTGGGCCGGGAACGCCGCCTGGGCGACGCCGGTGACGGCCAGCGGATAGGCCAGTCCCAGCAGGACCGTGAACAGGCCCGCCGAGACCAGGGCCGGACGAAGATGCGAAAGCATGGTTTCAAACTCCGAAGGACGCGGCCTAGGCCAGGCCGAGGGCGGATACGATCATGTCGATCAGCTTGATGCCGATGAACGGGGCGACCAGGCCGCCCAGGCCGTAGACGGTGAGGTTGCGCGACAGCAGCTTGCCGGCGCCGATGGCGCGGTACTTCACGCCCTTCAGGGCCAACGGGATCAGGGCCACGATGATCAGGGCGTTGAAGATCACCGCCGACAGGATCGCGCTCTGCGGGCTGTGCAGGCGCATGATGTTCAGCGCCCCCAGCGCCGGCAGGGCCACCACGAACATCGCCGGGATGATGGCGAAGTACTTGGCCACGTCGTTGGCGATCGAGAAGGTCGTCAGGGCGCCGCGGGTGATCAGCATCTGTTTGCCGACCTCGACGATCTCGATGACCTTGGTCGGGTCGCTGTCGAGATCGACCATGTTGCCGGCCTCGCGGGCCGCCTGGGCGCCGGTCTGCATGGCCACGCCGACGTCGGCTTGCGCCAGGGCCGGAGCGTCGTTGGCGCCGTCGCCGCACATGGCGACCAGGCGGCCCCTGCCCTGCTCCTCGCGGATCAGCCGCAGCTTGTCCTCGGGAGTGGCCTCGGCCAGGAAGTCGTCGACGCCGGCTTCCGAGGCGATGGCGGCGGCGGTCACCGGGTTGTCGCCGGTGATCATCACCGTGCGCAGGCCCATGCGGCGCAGGTCGGCGAAGCGCGCCTTGACGCCCGGCTTGACCACGTCCTTCAGGTGGATGACGCCGACCAGGGCGCCGTTCTCGCTGACCGCCAGAGGCGTGCCGCCCGAGCGGGCGATGCGGTCGACTGCGGCGGTGATCTCGGCCGGGATCAGCTTGGGATCAAGCGCCAGGCTGCGATAGACCGCGTCCACCGCGCCCTTGCGCCACGACATGCCGCCGGCGTTCAGGCCCGACTGACGGGTCGAGGCGCTGAAGGCGATCGAGGTCGCGCCTTCGGGGGCGTCAATGACGATCCCGGCGTTGCGGCCCAGCTCGACGATCGAGCGGCCTTCCGGGGTTTCGTCGGCCAGCGAGGCGCTGACGGCGGCGCGCAGGGCGGCCTCCGGACGCACGCCCGGCGCGGCGATCACCTCGGTCGCCATGCGGTTGCCGAAGGTGATGGTGCCGGTCTTGTCGAGCAGCAGGGTGTCGACGTCGCCGGCGGCCTCCACGGCTCGACCCGAGGTGGCCAGGACGTTGTGCTTCATCAGCCGGTCCATGCCGGCGATGCCGACGGCCGACAGGAGGCCGCCGATCGTCGTCGGAATGAGCGTGATGAACAGCGCGCCCAGCACCAGCGGGTCCAGGACCACGCCCGAGAACTTGCCCAGGCCCAGCAGGGTGACGACCGCGATCAGGAAGATCAGGGTCAGGCCGGCCAGCAGCACGGCCAGGGCGATCTCGTTGGGCGTCTTGCGACGGTCCGCGCCCTCGACCATAGCGATCATGCGGTCCAGGAAGGTCGAGCCGGCCGAGGCGGTGACCCGCACCTTGATCCAGTCGGAGACCACGGTGGTGCCGCCGGTGACGGCCGAGCGGTCGCCGCCGCTCTCGCGAATGACTGGGGCGCTTTCGCCGGTAATGGCCGCCTCGTTGACGCTGGCCATGCCCTCGATGATCTCGCCGTCGGTCGGCACCACGTCGCCGGCCTCGACCAGGATCACCTCGCCGGGGACCAGCTTGTGGGCGGCGGTCGGGATGATCGTGCCGGTCGTCTCGTCGATGATCAGCTTGGCGTTGGTGGTCACGCGGGTGGCGCGCAGGCTGTCGGCCGCCGCCTTGCCCCGCCCTTCGGCGACGCTCTCGGCCAGGTTGGCGAACAGCACCGTGGCCCACAGCCACAGCGACACCTGGACGGCGAAGCCGGCGGACTGGTGGTTGGCGATCGCCGCGACCGCCGAGACGGTCGACAGCAGGGCCACCACCCAGGTGGCGAAGATCACCGGATTGCCGGTCAGCTGGCGCGGGTCCAGCTTGACGAAGGCGTCCTTGGTCGCCCGGGCCAGGATCGGCCCGGACAGGCCGGCCGCCAGGAGGCTGGCCTTGCGCCGGCCCTCCCCGGCGTGGGTTTCGATGGTCGTCATGATGAGGTCTCTCAGTGGCCGGCGACCGCGGCGAGCACCTGGAAGTGCTCGACGATCGGACCCAGCGCCAATGCGGGGAAGAACTGCAGGCCGCCCAGGATCAAGATCACCCCGATCAGCAGCCCCACGAACAGGCCGCCATGGGTCGGCAGCGTGCCGGCCGACGGCGCCAGCTTGGGCTTGGCCGCCAGCGAGCCGGCGATGGCCAGCACCGCGACGATCGGCAGGAACCGGCCCATCGCCATGGACACGGCCAGGGTGGTGTCCCACCAGGGCGCGTTGGCGGTCAGGCCCGCGAAGGCCGAGCCGTTGTTGGCCGTGCCGGAGGTGTAGGCGTAGAGGATCTCGGACAAGCCGTGCGGCCCCGCATGCATCAGTCCCTTCAGGGCCTCGGGCAACACGGCGGCGATCGCCGAGAAGCCCAGGACGCAGACGGGGATGGCCAGCACGGCGAGGATCGAGAGCTTGACCTCCTTGGCCTCGATCTTCTTGCCCAGATATTCCGGGGTGCGCCCCACCATGAGACCGGCGACGAACACCGCCAGCACGGCCATCACGACCATCACCGCGATGCCCGAGCCGATGCCGCCGGGCAGGATCTCGCCCAGGTGCATCAGGAACATGGCGATCCCGCCGCCCAGGGGCATCAGGCTGGAATGCATCCCGTTGACCGAGCCGTTGGAGGCCCCGGTGGTCATGGCGGCCCAGGCGGCCGTGGCCGGCGCGCCGAAGCGGGTCTCCTTGCCTTCCATGTTGACGCCGGTGTCGACGCCGGCGGCCACCTGGGCCGGAGCCGGCTGGACCTCGGCGGCGTAGATGCCGGCGGCGGCGGCGAACAGCAGCACGCTGGCGGCGATCACCAGGGCGCGGACGTCCTTCCTGGCCAGGACCGAGCGGCCGAAGGCGAAGAAGGCGGCCCAGCCCAGCACGTTGATCGACACGGCCGTGATCAGGTTGGTCAGCGGCGTGGGGTTCTCGAACGGGTGGGCCGAGTTGGCGTTGAAGATGCCGCCGCCGTTGATGCCCAGCATCTTGACCGCTTCCTGCGAGGCCACGGCGTAGAGCGAGATCTTCTGGTCGACGCCTTCCAGGGTGTGGGCGGTGACGCTGGCGGCCAGGGTCTGGGGCAGGCCCAGGGCGACCAGCACGACCGCCAATACGAACGACAGCGGCAGCAGCACATAGAGCGTGGTGCGGATCAGGTCGGCCCAGAAGTTGCCGACGCCCTCGCCGCGGTTGGCGATGAAGGCCCGGGCCAGGGCCGCGGCCACGGTCGCGCCGGTGGCCGCCGAGACGAAGTTCTGCACGGTCAGAACGATCATCTGACTGAACGTCGACATGGTCGTCTCGCCGGCATAGCTCTGCCAGTTGGTGTTGGTCACGAAGCTGATGGCGGTGTTGAACGACAGGTGCTCGGACAGCGCCGGGAAACCCTGCGGGTTCATTGGCAACACGCCCTGCAGGCGCAGGACGCCGTAGGTGATCAGGAAGCCGACGAGGTTGAAGGCCAGCAGGGCTCCGGCGTAGCCGTACCAGCTCTGGCTCTTCTTCGGATCAACCCCGCAGACGGTGTAGAAAAACGCCTCGAACGGCCGAAGCACCGGGTCGAGCCAGGTGCGTTCGCCGTTCCAGACACGCGACATGTAGACGCCGATAGGCCAGCCGATAGCGACCGCCAGCCCCAGCGTCAGGGCGATTTCCGCCCAGCCTTGCCAATTCATGAAATGAGTTCCGTCAGAACTTGTCGGGCCGCAGCATCGCCGCGACCATGTAGACCGCGACGACGATCGCCCCGGCGCCCCAGAGCACGTTCACCAGCATGGTCAAACGCGCCTCAAACCCATGGCGAAGGCGGCGAAGGCCACGAACAGCCCCACCCCCAGCGCCAGAAACATCAGATCAGCCATGAAAGGCCTCCCGCTAAGCTGAGCGGAAAAGGCCACGAGCCGGCGTAAGGGCTCTATTCAGGAGTCAGGGGCGGCGCGTAAGGGCGCCATAAAGGCGGGCTTGCCGGCCCATGGAAACCGACAGCGTGAAAGCGGCGTCGGTCGAAACGGCTCCCGCGCGGTCCCTTCAGGCGACCACCACCTCGGCGTGGGAGAAGGCTTCCCGGAACGCCGGGGCCAACGGCGCGTCGGTGACAAGAATGTCCACATCCTTGGTCGAGGCGGTATGCACCAGCCCGATCCGCCCGAACTTGCCCTGATCGACAGCCAGCAGGACACGGCTGGCCGTGGCGTAGGCGATGCGGCTCATGATCGCCTCGCTGGGCGAGTGGTCCATCAGGCCATGCTCGGGGTGCACGGCGCCCACGGTCAGGATCGACAGGCTGGGCCGGAAGCCGCCGACGAACTCCTGGGCGTGGCGGTCGGAGAAGGACTGATAGGCGGCGTTCAGCTCGCCGCCCGCCAGGAAAAGAGTGTGGCCCTTGTCCTTGCGGATCGCCTGGGCCACGGCCAGCGAATTGGTGATGATCTTCAGTTGGCGATGCTCGCTCAGCGCCTTGGCCACGAAGCAGGAAGTCGAGCCGCTGTCGAGGAACAGGGTGTCGCCGTCCGAGATGAACTTGACCACCGCCTCGGCGATGCGGGTCTTGGCCGCGATATTCGTCTGCATGCGCAGATCGAAGGGTCCCTCGATCTCCTGCGGCGGCAACCGGACGGCGCCGTGCAGGCGCACGATCGTGCCGGCCTCCTCCATCACGCGGAGCTCGCGCCGGATCGTCTCCTCCGACACCGACAGCGCCTTGGCTATGTCGGCGATGGCCCGGGTCTGGTTGGGCTCGAGCAGGTTCAGTATGTCGCGCTGACGATCGTACCGCTTCAGCATCATCGATCCGTTGTTGTCGGTCGCCGACCGGGGAGTCGTCGACCGGAGTCGCGCGACACTATGGCCTGAGTCCCTAAGCAAGAAGGGTCCCCCCGCCGCGTTGAACAGGTTGAACACGTCCAGCCGCAGCGAGGCGTCGAAGCGGTCGCCCGGGGTGGGCAGGGTCACCACCGCGCTTGCGTTGAACTGCGTGACCCAATCGCCCTCGAAGGCCGAACCACGATCAACCACCTTGCCCTGGCAGTAGAAGCCGTAGCCCTGGTAGCCGAAGGCGACCGGGTCCACAGCGTTGGGCACGATGCCGATGCAGCTGTACTTGCGTGGCGACTGGATCGAGCCGTTGCCGCCCAGGGTCAGCCACTTGTTGACCTCGTAGCTGCCGTAGCCCTTGAGGGTGTGGCGGCGATGGTTGGGCAAGTAGCCGTCGGCGCCGTTCAGGAAGCCCGGCGAGTCGAAGTCGGCCGTGGTGTTGATGGCCAGCTGGCCGTTCTCCGAGCGCACGCCGCCCTCGTAGTTCCCCTTCAGGTCGGCCCAGGTGTAGGAGCCCGACAGCGACCACTTGCCGTCGAAGGCCCGATCGAAGGTGGCCGTCAGGGCGTTGTAGTCGCGCTTGGGGTGCGGATAGGTCAGGTCCGCGGCCGACAGCGTGACGATCGGCTTGGAGCCGTCCGGCAGGCTGTTCAGGCGAATCTTCACGTCCTCGCCCGGATTGACGATCACCCACTGGCGACCGCCGCCGAAGCTGGACTGGCATTGGGCCGCGGTGAAGCCGGCCTTCACGCAGTAGGCGCGCGCGCCGGTGTCGATGGCCACGTCCTCGACGATGTTGTTCAGCTCGCGGTGGGTGAAATAGGCCCCCACCTTGATCAGGTCGCCGAAGCGCCGCTCGTAGCCCAGCACGAACTCGTCGGCCGACTGGGGCTTGAGGTTATGGGCGATGGACTCGGCGGTGTCGGCCACCAGGCCCGAGGCCGAGACCAGGCAGTTGGGCGTCCCGGTGTCGGGGCACGGCGCCATGCCCGCCACCGTGGTGACCGGCGCGCCCAGGCCCGGCGTGCCGTCGGCCGCCACGCTGGTGAGCAGGTTGTAGCGGGTATAGGTCACCAGCGAGCCGGCGAACTTCAGCGACAGGTCGCTGGGCAGCGGCAGGTAGTAGCGGCCGAAGAAGCCGTAGAGCTTGGACTTGCCGTCGCCGAAGGGGTCGCCCGACACCGCGATGCGCGGCGCCCACTGATTGCCCGGATCGTAGAAGGTCGAGCCGTCGGCGTTGCGGTTGTCGAACCGGTCGTTGCGAACGCCCAGCTCCAGCTGCAGGCGATCGTCGAACAGGGTCCACTGGTCTTCCGCGTAGAAGGCTTGGTTGACCGTGCCGAACGAGCCGCTGTTGCGGTAGACGCGCGTGGTCACATAGTCCGTGCCGTTCGGCAGGCCGGTCTGGTCCGTGCCGGTGGCGCGGAAGATCTTCAGGAAGCCCGAGCCGATCGTCTCGAAGTTCTGGGTGGCCGTATTCTCCTCGTGGTCATAGCCGATCCGCAGGTGGTGGGCGCCCAGGAGGTTGAAGTTGAAGTCGGCGTCGGCGCGATAGAAGGTCCGCTCGTCGTCGTTGAACGACATCGCGTCGGTCACCTTGTTGACGCCGATGTCGACGCCGGCGGAATTGGTCCGGTAGTCGATGACCCGCTCGTGGGTCGTGTCCAGCGGCAGCTGGCCGTCGCGGAACTTGTTGACGCCATAGGCCGCCGACAGGGTGAACCAGGGCGTGAAGGTGCCGGTGTAGCGGGCGATGTAGTTCTCGCCGCCAGAGCGCTGGTTGGTGCCACCCGTTTCCGCCCCGACTTCCTTGGTGGCGCGGTTGTAGTTCAGGCTGCGGTTCTGGACGTCCTTGGTGGTGTCGAAATAGGTGAACTCAAGGTGCTGCTTGTCGGTCAGCCAGCCGTCCAGCTTGCCGCCCCAGAACGGCGCGTCGTCGGTGCTGCGGGTGGCGTTGTCCTGGCTGGCCGACGGGCTGAAGCTCTTGAGCTTGCGCTGGTTGTAGAGGCCGTAGAAGAACAGACGGTCCTTGATGATCGGCCCGCCAAGTTCGGCCACCCACTCCTCGCGGCTGACCGTGTAGTCCTCGAAATTGTTGCGGAAGGTGTTGGGCGCGCTGTCGCGCAGGTCGCCCGGCTCCCAGGTCGCGGTCACGCCGCCGTGGAACTCGTTGGTGCCCGACTTGGTGATGGCGTTGACGAAGCCGCCGGTCGAGCGGCCGAACTCGGCCGGATAGCCGCCGGTCTTCACCTCGACCGACTTGTAGAAGTCGAACGGCACCTCGACGGGCAGCAGGCCCATGCGGAAGTTGGTGATGTTCAGGCCGTTCACGAAGAAGGCGTTCTCGATGAAGCTGGCGCCCGAGATCGAGATCTGGTTGGCGAAGGTTCCGTTGGCCGACGACGAGCCCTGGACCACGCCCGGCGACATCAGGGCGATGTCGCGCAGCGAACGGCCCACCGGCACGCGCTCGGCCAACTCGCCGATCTCGATGGCCGCGCCCGTGGTGGTGATCTCGAAGTCCGGCGTGCGCTGGCGGCCGGCCTTGACCTCGATGGCCTCGACCGAACCGACCGGCGCCAGGGTGTACTGGTTCGACGCGCCCGAACGGCTGATTAGCACGCCGTTCTCGGCATAGGCGTCGAAGCCTTCAGCCGTCACCGACACCGCATAGGCGCCCGGGGGCAGTTGCGGGATCACATAGGCGCCGGTGGCGCTGGTCACCGCCGAGCGCTTCACGCCCAGGGTCTCCGACGTGATCCGGACCACCGCGCCGGCGATCGGCTTGCCGTCGGCGGCCAGCACGCGGCCCGAGGCCTGCACGTTGGTGTAGTCGTCGGCCACCGCCGGCGTCGCCATAAGCGCGACCGCGGGAATGCTCGCGCCGACCAAGGCCAGCGCCCGTAGCGCCATGACGCCGCGCCAGCGGCCCCTGGCTGCAGATTGATGCCTCACACCGACTCTCCCAGAGAAATTGTGCCCAACGAGCGTCCGCGCGCCGCCATCGCGGCCGCCACCCCCTCGCCGACATCTCCCTTAAGCGTGGTTTGTGGATATTGCGTGACATTTGTTGATTTTGTGTGGATGTCACGAGAAGTTCGCTTGTGTTGTGTGGGGGATTTGAACGAAAACGCCGCCAAATCCACACAGAAGCCCATCAACGGCGGGACGAACGTCTTTCCGTGTGGGTTTCATCAGGGTGTTTTGGACTTAGGCCAGACAGACCTGCGAACGTCGTCAAGAAGGACGCCACCGTGACCAAGACCCCTCTGCCGATCATGATGCTATGGGCGGCGATCGCCTGCGGTTGCGCCGGCGCCGCGACGGCCGCGACGGTTCCGGCGTCTGAGGGCGCGAACACGCCCTACTTCGCGCAGGTCGACGTGCGGAGGGAGGCGCGCTCCGACAGCGCGACGATCGCGGGCGCCGTGTTCGACGACGCCAACCATGACGGCCGGCTGGACGCGGGCGAACACGGCGTGCCCGGCGTGAAGGTCTCGAACGGACGCGAGGTCGTCCTGACCGACGCCCAGGGCCGCTACGCCCTGCCGGCTCGAAGCGACATGGCGGTGTTCGTGATCCAGCCCAGCGGCTGGCGCGTGCCCACGGACCATCGCTGGGTTCCGCAGTTCGCCTACCAGCACAAGCCGGCGGGCTCGCCCAAGGCGCTGCGCTATGGCGGCCTGCCCCCGACGGGGCCCCTGCCCTCGGCGATCAATTTCCCGATCATCCCAACCGGCATCCGCGCCGACGCCGGCGCGCGCTTCGAGTGCGCGGTCCTGGGCGACGTCCAGCCCGCTTCCAACATCGAAGTCGGCTATGTGCGCGACTCCCTGGTCAGGGAGCTGCTCAACGCCAAGACCAAGCCCGCCTGCCTGTTGGCGCTGGGCGACATCGTCAGCGACGACCTGCACCTGATCCCCCGCACCGCCGAGGTGATGGGCGCGGTCGGCGTTCCGCAGTGGTGGGTGCAGGGCAATCACGACTACGACCACGACGCCGACCACGACGTCGACAGCTCCGACACCTGGCGTCGCCTGTACGGCCCCAACAACTATGCGTTCGAGATGGGCCAGACGGTGTTCATCGTGCTGGACAACGTCTCGTTCCCCTGCGGCGAGGATCCGCGCGAGGCCCGCGAGCGGCCGTTCTGCAAGCAGTACTGGAAGACCTACAACGGCCGCCTGCTGCCCGATCAGATGACCTTCATCGCCAACGTGCTGAAGACCACCGATCCGGCCAAACTGGTGGTGTTCGCCGCCCACATTCCGTTCGTCGGCTTCGACAACAGCGAGTCCCAGCCGCACCAGACCGACAACATGGGCGAGCTCTACGCCCTGGTGAAGGGCCGCCCGGCCCTGTCGCTCACCGGGCACAGCCACACCTTGGAGAACATGGCCGCGGGCGACTCGATGGCCGGCTGGAAAGCCACGGTCGGGGTCTCGACCATCCCGTTCCGCCACCTGGTGGCCGGCGCCGTCGCGGGCGACTGGTGGGGCGGCGACTACGACATCGACGGCACGCCCATGAGCCTGCAGGGCGACGGCTCGCCGCGCGGCTATGTCGACTTCGCCGTCGACGGGACCGCCTACACCCTGGACTACCGCGCCAGCGGCCTGCCGCGCGAGCGCGCCATGTGGCTGTCGGTCAGCACCCCCCGCTTCCGCGACTGGGCCGACAAGATCTTCGCCTGGCGCGACGCGCCGGAGGAGACCCGCGATCCCGTGCCGCCGCTCAGCGTCCAGGACCTGCCGGACGTGAAGCTGCTGAACAAGGCCGACCTGGAAGGCCAGAGCTGGATCACCGCCGACGTCTGGATGGGCGACAGCACCACCAAGGTCATGGTCTCGGTCGACGGCGCCGCCCCGGCCCCCATGAGCCGCACCCAGGAGATGCGCGGCGAGGGAATCCGCAGCGGTTCGGCCTATTCAGATCCCTTCACCCTGCAGCGCCAGCTGACCATGGCCCGGACCGCGATCCAGAGCCGCTCGGGCGATCCGGAAACCCAGGGCTATGTCCAGGGCCGCCAGAAGCGCCTGCCGCCGATGCCGCCGCAGCCGCGCGGTTCGCGCGCCGACCATTCGCCGCACATCTGGCGCTATGACCTGCCCGCCGACCTGTCCGATGGCCTGCACACGGCGGTCGTGACGACCACCCGCGACCAGGGCGAGCCGGCCCGCGACACCCTGGTCTTCGAGGTCCGCCACGCCGCCCTGAAGCCGACCTTCGATTTCGAACACTGGGACAAGTTCAAGAACCAGTAGCCGGAGGAGTGGACGCGCCGGGTCACCGGCCGCTAGTGCCGGGTCTTTGCGACGCGGCGGACGTTCCGAGAGCTCGGCGCGAAGAGCGCCGATGATCGCATCGGTCTCGCGCTTCATTTGCTGGGTCGCGCTGGCCGGATCACGCCCCCTCCCCTCCACACACGCGGAGAACGTCGCGCCGATCCGCTCGTAACGTCCGGCGAAATAGACCAGCGGCGTGGCCCGGCGATCGCTCAGATGCTCCACATGGCCGATGACCAACGTGTGGTCGCCGGCCGGATGCGGGTCGACGGCCGGCGGTCAGACCGAGCTGGAGTCGTAAACCAGGACTCTTTTCCAGAGATGCGCGTACCCCTCGACGAACCTGAGGTGGACCGGATGATCTTGATAGAGTTTTTGGTCTTCCACGCTTTTGAAGAACATCAGCTCGGAAACGTCGTAGCTGACGTCCACAACCTCCCGCCTTTCGGTTGAAGCTGGAACGCCAATGTAAAATTGCTGTATGATTTCAATGGTGCGAAGACTGTTCAAACCGATAATCAATTGATCTCGATCTGTTTTCGATCCTGGGTTCTTAAGCCAGAAGAAGACCTGGTGAATTATGGCGGGCGCTCCTGGCGATGCGGCGTCCAGGGCGATTGGGCCAGCATTCGAGACGCCGGCGCCAAGGCTGGCGCCCAGACCGCCAGATACCAGGACGCGACGATTGAAGGGCTGCATGGGCCTGGCCACCTGTCGCTACCTCGTCGCCCAGCCACGACCAAGCTGTGAAAGCGGCACGCACCCGTCATAGGCGCCTGGCACCGGGTCATAACGCAACGCCAGCGTCGCGCCGGGCTCGGAGGTGAAATAACCGACGGTCACCAGGTCCTCCAGGACCACGAAGAAATGGGCGTCATCGGGCGTTTGGTTCCGAACGGCGGAGGCTTCACGATCATAGACGGTCAAGAGTTCGACCTGCTGCTGCGGCGTCAGCGCGACGAAGGCCGCGCCATGGGCGGCGCGGGCGTCGGCGTCCATGCGCGCCAATCCGCCCCGCAGGCGTTCGGCCTGGGCCTTGCCGCAATAGTTGGCCAGGGCGCGGTCGATGAACTGCGGCACGCCAGCTTCCCGGGCGCCCGGCGTGTCCGTGGCGGGGATGATCAGTTCCGCCACCACGTCCACCAGGCGCGCCTGGTCCGCCGTCAGCGCCTGGGGCGTCCAGGTCAGCGTTTGAGCCGCCGCCGCGTGTCCGGCCCAGCCGGTCGCCGCGACACCGATCGTCAGGGTCAGGCCGCGTATCGCGTCGCGTCGGTTCAGCATCAGAGCTCTCCCCTCTTGCGCGCCTGGACGGCGTGGTCGCAGGCCCGGGCGGTCAGCGCCATGTAGGTCAGGGACGGGTTCACGCAGGAGGCCGAGGTCATCGCCGCGCCGTCGGTGACATAGACGTTCTTGCACTCGTGGACCTGGTTGTGGGCGTTGAGCACCGAGGTCTTCGGATTCCGGCCCATGCGCGCGGTGCCCATCTCGTGGATGCCCAGACCCGGCGCATAGCCGCTGTCGCGGCCCTGCACATTTTTGAAGCCCGCCGCCTCCAGCATCTCTGCGGCGGCTGTCTGCATGTCGCGGCGCATCGCGATCTCATTCTCGCGGATCGTGACGTTCATCGACAAGGTCGGCAGTCCGAACTGGTCTTTGACCTCATGGTTCAGGGTGATGCGATTGTCGGCATAGGGCAGGATCTCGCCGAACCCGCCCAGACCCATGACCCATGGCCCCGGCTGGCTGAGCGCGGCCTTGCGCTCGGCGCCGAAACCTCGGGGTGCGGGCGTGGCGCCCGGCTTGACCAGGTCGCGATCCCAGCCGGGCCGGAAGGCGCCGCCCTGGTAGCCAAAGCCGCGAAGATAGTCGCTGCGTTGGGTCGCGGCGTCGCCGAGATTACGGAAGCGCGGCACGTAGATGCCGTTCGGGCGGCGGCCCGAATAGTACGTGTCGGCGAACTCGGGCGCCTCCCCGCTGGCCCCGACGCCCAGGTGGTGGTCCATAACGTTGCGGCCCAGTTGATCGCTGGCGTTGCCAAACCCGTTGGGGAAGCGAGAACTGGTCGAGTTGAGCATGATCCAGGCCGAGTTGAAGGCCGAGGCGCACAGGAACACGACGTCGGCGTAGAACTCTTCTTCCTGACGCGTCGTGGCGTCGAGAATCCGCACGCCGCTCGCCTTGCCCGCCTTCTCGTCATAGATCAGCGAGGTGACGATCGAGCCCGGGCGGATCACGAGGTTGCCGGTGCGCTCGGCCGCCACCAGCCCGCCGGAGTTGGAGCTGTAGTAGGCGCCAAACGGGCAACCGCGGATGCACAGGTTGCGATACTGGCACTTGGTCCGACCCAGGCTGAGTTGCTCCTCGGTCGGTTCGGTCAGGTGCGCGGTCCGGCCGATGGTGACCCGTCGCTCGGGAAAGCGCGCCTCGGACTTGGCCTTGAAGGCCTTCTCGACGCAGTTCATCGCCATCGGCGGCTGGTACTGGCCATCGGGAAGCTGGGCCAGGCCCTCAGACTGACCCGAGACGCCGATGAAGCGCTCGACATAGTCGTACCAAGGCGCCAGTTCTTCGTAGCGGACCGGCCAGTCGACGCCGATCCCCTCGCGGGCGTTGGCTTCGAAGTCGATCGGACTGTGTCGATAGCTCTGGCGGCCCCAGGTCAGCGAGCGCCCGCCCACATGATAGCCGCGGATCCAGTCGTAGCGGCTTTCCTCGGTGTAGGGGTTCTGGTCGTCGCGGACGAAGAAGTGCTTGGTGTGTTCCGTCAGGGTGTAGCCGGTGCGCTTCTGGACGGCGTAGTGCGCGTTCAGCTCCTCGGGCGGCAGTTGGCCTTGCGGATATTTCGCCTGCCAAGGATCGGTGGTCGCGGTGGGATAATCCTCCAGATGGCGCACCATCGGGCCACGCTCGAGCACCAGGGTCTTGAGGCCCTTCTGGGTCAGCTCCTTGGCCGCCCAACCGCCGGTTATGCCGCTGCCGACGACGATCGCGTCGTAGGTGTTTTCAAGGCGCGCGCGACCGTTGAGGTTGGCCATGTTTACTCCCCGCTCGACACGCCTGAGAGCGCCGCGCCCACTGCCTGACGGCGTGACGCGCTGACCTCGGCGAACCTTTCATTGTTGCCTGGAGGCTTCCATGAAATGGGTTACATTGCAAGAAAGCTCGGTATTTCGACCCTAATCGCCGACGCAGAGGGAGGACGACGAAAGCCCATGACCAAGCCTGATCAGTCCGTTGTAGTTGGCGCTAAGCGGGCCAGCCGCCTTTCTGGCCTAGCCGTCGTGTTCAGCTGTCTGGCGGCCGGCCTCTGCGCGCCGGCGAACGCCGAGGAGCCCAAGGCAGGACCGTGGCGACCGCTCTTCGACGGAAGGACCTTGGACGGCTGGATCCCCAAGATCGCCAAGCATCCGGCCGGCGAGAACTATCGCCAGACCTTCGTGGCCGACCACGGCGCGATCCGGGTGTCTTACGCCGGCTACGACAAGCTGGACGGTCAGTTCGGCCACCTGTTCTACAAGACGCCGTTCAAGGCCTACCGCCTGCGCCTTTCCTACCGTTTCCTGGACGCTGGCCTCCCGGACACGCCCGCCTGGGCGCGCAGCAACAGCGGGATCATGTTCCACAGCCAGAGCCCGGAGAGCATGACCGTGGACCAGTCCTTCCCGGTCTCCGTCGAATTCCAGCTGCTGGGCAAGGACGGCGATGCGCCCCGCCCCACCGGCTCGGTGTGCACCCCCGGGATCACCATCACCTTCGACGGGGTCAAGGCCAAGGAGCACTGCACGCCGCCGGCCGATGCGCCGACGATCCCCAACGGGACCTGGACCAAGGTCGAGCTGGATGTCCTGCCCAGCGGCGAGGTGCTTCAGAAGATCAACGGCGCGGTCGTCCACCGGTACGCCGGGCTGACGCTCGATCCCGAAGACACCGTCGCAGGCGGGGCCAAGCCCTACATCCTCGCGCGCGGCGCTCAGCCCGTTACGGAGGGCTATATCGCCTTGCAGAGCGAGGGCTATTCGATCGAGTTCAAGGACATCGAGATCCAAGAACTGACGGCGCGCTAGACGTCCGGCCGTGTCACCCCGGAAGCCTGGCGTAGGCTCCCAGGATGGCACGGGGTCGGCGCTACTTCTTCAGCGAGCCCAAGTATTCGATCACGGCGGCCCGCTGCGCCGCATCGGGCGCGCCCAGCAGCATCTTGGTCCCGGGAACCGCCTTCGCCGGCGCCTTCAGGAAGGCGTCCAGCGTGTCGGGCGTCCAGGTGATGTTCGAGGCCTTCAGCCCGGCGCTGTAGGCGTAGCCGGCGCCCGTGCCCGCCTTGCGGCCGGCCACACCGGCCAGGGGCGGTCCCATCTTGCCGGGCGCGGGCTGAACCGAGTGGCAGACCGAGCAACGCTGTTCGAACACCTGCTGGCCCGTCGGCGGCGCGGCGACGGCGCTGGCCGCCGTCCCGGCTACGAGGGCCCCGGCCAGAATGGGAGCGAGCCTAAACGGGAACTTCATCGACAGAACTCCGTCAGAGGTTTGGCGGCGACTCTAGAGCCCCAGCAGGCGCCGATTGCGGCCGGCGTCGGGCGCGCTGCCGGCGAAATCGTCGAAGGCCTTGTCGGTGACCCGGATGATGTGGTCGCGGATGAACGGCGCGCCTTCGCGGGCGCCCTGTTCAGGATGCTTCAGGGCGCATTCCCATTCCAGCACCGCCCAGCCGGGATAGTCGTACTGGGCCAGCTTGGAAAAGATCGCCTTGAAGTCCACCTGGCCATCGCCCAGCGACCGGAAGCGGCCCGGGCGTTCGGCCCATCCCTGATAGCCGCCATAAACGCCCGACTGGGCCGACGGCCGGAACTCTGCATCCTTGACGTGGAAGGCGCGGATCCGCTCGTGATAGCGGTCGATGTAGCCCAGGTAGTCCAACTGCTGCAGCACGAAGTGGCTGGGGTCGTAGAGGATGTTGGCCCGCGCGTGGCCGCCGACCTCGTCCAGGAAGCGTTCGAAACTGGCGCCGTCGTGCAGGTCCTCGCCCGGATGGATCTCGTAGCAGACGTCGACCCCCTCGTTGTCGAAGGCGTCGAGGATCGGACGCCAGCGACGGCCGAGCTCGGCGAAGGCCTCCTCGACCAAGCCCGCGGGCCGCTGCGGCCAGGGGTAGAAATACGGCCAGGCCAGGGCGCCGGAGAAGGTGGCGTGGGCGTTCAGGCCCAGGCGCCGGCTGGCGACGGCGGCGGCTTTCACCTGCTCCACGGCCCAAGCCTGGCGTTCCTTGGGCTTGCCGCGCAGTTCCGGCGGCGCGAAGCCGTCGAACAACTCGTCATAGGCGGGATGGACGGCGACCAGTTGGCCCTGCAGGTGGGTCGACAGCTCGGTGATCTGCAGGCCGTGGCCGGCCAGCATCCCGGCGATATCGTCGCAATAGGTCTGGCTTTCGGCGGCCAGGGCCAGATCGAAGAACGAGTCCGCCCCGCCGGTGGGCATCTGCACGCCGACATAGCCCAGATCGGCGACCCAGGCGGCCATGGTCTCCAGTTTGTCGAACGGCGGCTCTGCGCCGATGAACTGAGCCAGGAAGATGGCCGGTCCCTTGAGCGTCTTCATCGCCCCTCTCCTTGCAGCGCCACCCAGCCGGCGTCGGCCCGGCTGGCGGCCACGGCGTGTTCGACGAAGGCCATGCCGCGCACGCCCTCGGCGATATCGGGCACGAGCCCGCCGTCCTGCCCGTCGATGGCGTCGGCGAAGTCGCGATAGATGTTGGCGAAGGCCTCGATGAAGCCCTCCGGGTGGCCCGTCGGCAGACGCGTGACCGCGCGGGCGCCCGCGCCCAGATAGGCCGAGCCGGCGTGCAGCACCTGGCTTGGCCCGTCCAGCCAGTCCAGGGTCAGCTCGTTGGGCCGCTCGTGCGACCAGGTCAGGCCGCCGGTCTCGCCATAGACGCTGAGTCTCAGCCCGTTGCGGGCGCCCGCCGAGATCTGCGAAGCGATCAGCACGCCTCTCGCCCCGCCCGCGAACCGCAACAGCACATTGCAGTCGTCGTCCAGGCCACGCCCCGACACGACGGCGGCGACGTCGGCGCACAGGCGCTCGACGCGGCGGCCCGTCACGAACTCGGCGATGTTGAAGGCGTGCACGCCGATGTCGCCGATGCAGCCGCCCACGCCTGACTGCGCGGGATCGGCGCGCCAGCTGGCCTGCTTGTTGCCGCCGTCGCGTTCCAGCGGCTTGGACAGCCAGCCTTGGGAATATTCGACCACGACCTTGCGCACGGCGCCCAGGTCGCCGCGCGCCACGATCTGGCGCGCCTCGCGGACCATCGGATAGCCTGTATAGGTATAGGTCAGGCCGTAGAGCTTGCCGGACGCCGCGACGACGCTGGCCAACTCCTGAGCTTGGGCGAGGTTCAGGGTCGCGGGCTTGTCGCTGATCACGTGCAGCCCCCCGCGCAGGGCGGCGGCCGCGATATCGAAGTGCAGGTGGTTGGGCGTCACCACGGACACCAGCTCGGCACCGTCGGGTCGCGCCCGTTCGGCGGCGATCATCGCGTGATGGTCCCGATAGACCCGGTCGGGCGCCACGCCCCAATCGGCGGCCGCCTGGGCGTTCTTGGCCGGGTCGCGGCTGAACACGCCGGCGACCAGCCGGATGCGGCCGTCCAGCTCGGCGGCCATGCGATGCACCGGCCCGATGAACGAACCGGGACCGCCGCCGACCATGGCCATTCGCAGAGGCATCAGGCGACGACCTTGGCGAGGTAGTCGAAGCTGATCTTGGCCGACTCCAGCCGTGCATGGGCGAACGGCGGCTCCTGCTCGTAGTAGAAGCCCCGAATCCCGGCGTCATAGGCGGCGGGCAGAAGCTTCTTCCAGTCGATCATGCCGCTGCCGACCTCGGTCGGGTCCTGCCGCAACTCGAAATTGGCCTTGGTGGTCGGTTTGATGTCCTTGACGTGCATCTGGGTGAAGCGGCCAGGATGCGCCTTCAGCAGCGCGAACGGATCCTGGCCGGCGGCCGTGACCCAACCGACGTCCATCTCGAAGGTGACCAGGCTCGGATCCGTGCCCTTCAGCAGGATCTCCATGCCCGTGGCGTCTCCCCCCTTGCCGTCGCTTAGGGGCGCGAACTCGAAATTGTGGTTGTGGTAGCCGGTGACGATGCCGGATTTCTTCAGCACGGCGGCCTTTTCGTTAAGGAAATCGGCGTTCCACTTCCAGTCGTCGGCCGTCATCTGGCCGCCGGCCTGGCGCAGGTCGGCGCCGCCCAGACGGTCGGGGATGTAGAGGATCGGCATGATCGCCGACTTCACGCCGATCACGTGCAGTTCGTCGGCCAGCTTGGCCAGGTCGCCGCTGAAGCCGTTGGCGCCCTTGGGCGAGATGTGGGCGCTGGGACAGATCAGGCCCGCGCGGTCGAAAGCGGCGCGCAGCTCGGCCGGCGTGCGGCCCAGATAGCCGGCCAGCTCCACCGACTTGAAGCCGATCTTGGCGACCGTGGCCAGTTGAGCGTCCAGCGCCTTGGCCAGGTCCGGCCCCAGGCTGTAGAGCTGGATGCCGACGTGTTGCTCGTGGCGCTGGAAGAACGGCGTCTCGGCGGCGGCCGCGCCGCCGGCCCAAGCCGCGCCGAACACCGCTGGTGTAGTCGACGGCGCCGTCGGCGCTGAGGCGGCCGATCAGGGTCGGAAATAGGAAACTGGCCACGACGTTGCCCACGCCCAGGATCAGCAGATTGAACAGGCCCTGAGCGCTGGAGCGGACATCCTTGGGGAAGACCGCGTCAACGAAGATGTACACGGTGGCGAAGAAGAAGGCGTAGCAGATCCCGTGCAGCAGCTGCACGGCGACGATTACCGGGATGCTGTCGGCGAAAAAGGCGAAGACCGCGAAGCGCGCCGCGTGGCCCAGCACGCCGACGATCATCGTCACTTTCCAGCCCAGCCGCGCCAGGACGCGGCCGAGGAAGAACATGGTCAGGACCTCGGCCACCTGGCCCAGACTCAGCACCACCATGCTCAGATTGCCGGCGATCCCGACGCGGTTGGTCAGGAAGGCGTCGGCCATCACGAAGTAGCCGTTGTGGATCACCGAATCGATGAAGGTGACGACGAACAGCACCAGGACGAACGGCGTGGCCAGCAGCTTGAAGGCGCGTCGCCAGGCCAGCTTGTCGATCCCCGCCGCGTCCTTGCGCGCCGGCGTATGCGGCAGGGTCAGGGCGTAGCCGGCGAAGGCGAACGAGACGATCGCCGCGACCAGGAAGATCCACCGCACCTGCTCGGCGCCGGCGTGGGCGCCCAGCAGGAAGACGAAGGGCCAGCTGACCAGCACCCAGCCCACCGTGCCGCCCATGCGCACCGCGCCGAAATCGGCCGCCGGGTCGCGCAGGTTGGCGAAGGCGATCGAGTTGGTCACCGACAGGGTCGGCACATAGACCAGGCTGAAGATCAGATAGCAGGCGAAGAACGGCCAGAAACTGGTCGCGAACGCCGTCCCGACCAGGGCGAGGCCGCCGATCAGATGGCTGACCGCCAAGAAGCGCTCGGCCGCGAAATTGCGGTCGGCGAACTGGTTGGAGAAGAAGATGCCGACGACGGCGGCCACGCCCCAGGAGCTGCCGACCAACGACTGCTGCCAAGGCGCGAAGCCCAGCATGCCCATGTAGGGGAAGATCTTCGGCGCCCAGGCGCCCCAGATCGCCAGCTGGAGCACCATCATCAGGAAGAGCCGCAAGCTCGTCGTCATGGTTCTGGCCTCCCCGACCAGCATCGGCGCCAGGTTTCAGCCCGTTTGGGCCGCTCCCGCGCTCATGTAATCGAAATCATCGATAACAGGGGTCTGTCAAAGCGGCAACCGCCCAGCGCCGCCGACTTCAAGGCGCCGCGCCTTGCAAAGGGTCCGGCTTGCCGCCAGTGTCGCGCCGATGGCCACTATTCACGAAGTTGCGCTAGACGCGGGGGTCTCGGCCGCGACGGTCTCGCGGGTGTTCAGCGCGCCCGAACTGGTGCTCGAAACGACCCGCAACAAGGTGATGGAAGCGGTCGTCCGCCTCGGCTACGAGCCGAACTTCGCGGCCAAGAGCCTGCGAACCCTGCGGACCGAAAAGATCTTGGTCACCGTGCCGGACATCTCCAACCCCTTCTTCTCGCAGGTCATCCGCGGGGTGGAGGAAGCCGCCATGGCGGCCGGCTACTCGGTTCTGCTGGGCGACACGCGCCACGAGGAAGCGCGCGAGGAACAGTATGCGGCGATGTTTCGGCGCAAGGAGGCCGACGGCCTGATCTTCCTGGGCCATCGCCTGCCGAACGTCCTGGCCGAAATGGTCGCCGCCAAGGGGCCGCGGACGCCAATCGTCAACGGCTGCGAATTCCGCCCGGGCCTTGCGGTGTCCAGCGCCCATATCGACAACGAAGGCGCGGCGGCCGAGGTCATGGAGTATCTCTACGACCTGGGTCACGCCCGTGTCGGGATCGTGACGGGTCCGCTCGTCAGCCCGATCAGCAGCGACCGCTTGGCCGGCGTCCTGGCGGCCGCTGAGCGCCGAGGGCGCGCCAGCGCGCTGCGCATGGCCATCGGCGACTTCTCCATCGAATCCGGCCTGCGCCAGGCCGGCGACCTGCTCGACCAGCCCGCCCCGCCCACGGCGATCTTCTGCTTCAGCGACGAGATGGCGATGGGCGCGATCGAGGCCATCCGTCGGCGCGGCCTCCACTGCCCGCGGGACGTGTCGCTGGTCGGGTTCGACGACATTCGCTTTGCCCAGTATCTCAGTCCGCAACTGACCACGGTCAGCCAGCCCATGGAGCAGATCGGCCACGAGGTGGTCCGGCTGCTTCTCGACATCCTGGCGGACCGCGCCGGCGCCCTGCAGAACGTCACCCTGCCCCACCGGCTGATCGTCCGGTCGAGCACGGCCCCGCCGCCCGGTTGACCAGATACGCCGACTAAGGCCGCGGCGGCAGCTCGCGGACCCAGATGTTGCGGAAGCTGATCGGCGCGCTGGGATCGCCGTGGGCCTGCAACTTGATCGGCGCCGGACCATGGGGCTTGTAGGCTGGCTTGCCGATATAGACCGTCTCGCCGGCCAGGACGGCGTTGTCCTGGACCAGCACGCCGTTATGGAGCGCCGTCACGGTCGCGGGCGACACCAGCGCGCCATCCGCGCCGAAGACCGGCGCTCGCCAGATCACGTCGTACGTCTGCCACTCGCCCGGCGCCCGACTGGCGTTCGCCAGCGGCGGATGCTGCTTGTAGAGGCTGGCGGCCTGGCCGTTCACATAGGTCGGGTTGTCGTAGGAATCGACGATCTGCAACTCGTAGCCTTGATCGCCCGCCCCCGTTGAAGCCAGGAAAACACCGCTGTTGCCCCGCGCTTGACCCGTTCCGGCGATAGCTTCCGGGATGCGCCATTCCAGGTGGAGCTGATAGTCGCGAAAGGCCCGCCGTGTCTCGATATTGCCCCGCGCCTTGTCGACGGTGATGACGCCGTTGGCGACGGTCCAGCCGGCCGGCGACTTGTCCTTTGTCGAGACCCACTGGTCCAGGTCGTCGCCGTCGAACAGGACGACGGCGTCCGACGGAGGGCCTCCAGCCTCCTTCGCCGGCGAGACCACCACCGGCGAGGGCTTCCATATCTCAGTGTCCTCGGGCTTGGCCTGAGCCATGGCCAGAGACCCCGCGAGCAGCCCCCCGACCAAGACCGTCGCCAGCGCCCGGATGACCCGTCCACGCTTCATGACCGTCGCTCCCTATGAAAATCGCACGCAGCAAGAGAGTGAGACTTAGCCTACCCGCTGGACTCCAATTCGATAAAGAACGTTTTCGCCAACGCCAATTGCGGAGCTTGGGACCGCTCCAGATTCCGGACATTGACGCTGGGCCCCGCCGGCAGCAATCAACCCAAGTCGGACATTCTCGGCCCATACACGTTGAAACCCAGACCAGAAAGCTTGCCGCAGACGGTCCCGCACTGAATTCGCCGCGTTGCTTTCCCTCGGCGGTCGGAAGCCGATCTCCAAGGCGCTGCTTGATGGAGGATCCGTGATCTGTCGCGTTCGGATGAACCCAAACGCGGAAATAGCGAGCAAAGCGCTGCTCCAGCCTGCATGGCCGCTGTGCAAAACAGCGCCGTTTGTGCGACGCAGCGAACAAGAACGCCGTTTTGCGATTGTCGCCGCGCCGCATCGGCCTCCTCCTGATCACGACACGCGGGACAACGACGTTCCGTGTTGACCCGCGAGGGTCGCCAGTCGCGGCGTAGCGGCTTGGTAAGCCTGGACAATGGCGTCCGGAGAGATCGCGAAAGCGATCCCGCCGGGCGTTTTTTTTTTGGCCTTAGGGGATAAAGGCATCATGAGATGGAAGATCATGCTGCGCTGCGGCGCGGCACTGAGCACGCTTGCCTGGAGCACAGCGGCGATGGCCCAGGCCGCGCCGGATCCGGCGCCTCGAACGGTCGCCGAAGCGACGGTGGCGGCCGCGCCGGAGCCGGCTCCCGAACTTGCTGAGCCGTCCGCGCCCCTGCCTCCGGCGCCTACGTTCAGCGACCAGGTCGCGGCCGGAAAGTTGATCCTTGAGGTTCGCGGCCGCTACGAAGGCGTCGATCAGACCAAGACCAGCACCCTCACCAAGGACGCGGCGGCCTATACGGTTCGCACCCGCCTGGGCTGGGAGACCGCCGAGTTCGCCAAGGTCAAGGGGCTGATCGAGTTCGAAGACGTCCGCCAGGTGGGACCCGAACACTACGCCGTCAATGTGCCGGGTGCGCTGACGCCGCCGCTGAACGGCGCCGACAAGGCCAAGTATCCGATCGTCAACGATCCGGACGTCACCGAGCTGAACCGCCTCCAGTTGACGTGGACGCCCAGCACCGCCCTGCAGGTTGTCGCTGGCCGCCAGCGCATCCTGCTCGACGACCAGCGCTTCGTCGGCAATGTCGGGTGGCGCCAGGACGAGCAGACCTTCGACGCGATCCGGACCGACTTCGCCTTCGGCCGCTTCAAAGCCGCCTACGCCTACGTTTCCCACGTCAACCGCATTCTGGGCGAAATGAGGGACTGGGACAGCGACAGCCACCTGCTGAACGCCACATGGTCGCCGGCCGAGGCGCTGCGCCTGCAGGGCTTCGTCTACGCCCTCGACTTCGGCAATTCGGCGATCAACTCGTCGCTGACCAAGGGCGTCAAGGCGTCGGGCAAGACCTGGGTCGGGCTGTACCAGTTGACCTACAACGCCACCTACGCCAGGCAGTCGGACTATCACGGCAACACGCCGAACTTCGACCTGGCCTATTTCGGCGGCGACATCGCCGGCGCCTTCGACATCTACACCATCAAGGCCAGCTACGAGTCGCTGGAAGGCGACGGCGTGCGCGG
This sequence comes from Caulobacter sp. P1_D6, assembly GCF_056406095.1. NCBI lineage: Bacteria > Pseudomonadati > Pseudomonadota > Alphaproteobacteria > Caulobacterales > Caulobacteraceae > Caulobacter > Caulobacter sp. P1_D6. The sequence goes on from NZ_JBFUAW010000011.1 coordinate 100,363, forward strand.
CTTCACCACGCCCCTGGCCACCGTCCACGCCTTCCAGGGCTGGTCCGACGCCTTCGTCTCGCCGGGCGGCAACAAGAGCTTCATTGACGGGATCGAGGACGCCAACCTCACCTTCAACGTCAAGCCGCGCTTCAAGCGGACCTACTTCTTCAACGCCGACATCCTGGTCCGCTACCACGATTTCGACGACCAGCGGACGGGCGCCGACCTCGGCCACGAGTGGGACGTCGCGTTCGCCGCCGCCATCACCCCCAAGCTCTCGATCCAGCTGAAGTACGCCGACTTCCAGCGCGAAAAGACCGTGCCCCTGGGCACCGCGACACCGCCGGCCTCGCGGACCAAGGCCTGGTTCACCCTCGAATACAAACTCTGATCACCAGCGGGATTTGAGATCATGACGAAGACCGACAAGACCGCCGACCTTGGCCTGACCCGCCGCCACGCCCTGGTGGGCGCGGCCGCCACAGTCGCCGCCGCCAAGGCCCTGTTCCCGGCCGGGGCCCMCGCCGCCGGCGCGGGCCCCGAGGTGGCCAAGGCTCGGCTGGGCTTTATCGCCCTGACCGACTCCGCGCCGGTGATCATCGCCAAGGAGCGCGGCCTGTTCGCCAAGTACGGCCTGCCCGACATCGAGGTGGTCAAGCAGGCCTCGTGGGCGGCCACGCGCGACAACCTTGTGCTGGGCTCGGAGCGCGGTGGCATCGACGGCGCCCACATCCTGTCGCCCATGCCCTATCTGATGAGCACCGGGGCGATCACCGGCGGCGCGCCGACGCCGATGTATATCCTGGCCCGCCTCAACACGAACGGTCAGGCGATCTCGGTCGGCAATGACCTGAAGGCGGTCAAGGTCGGGCTCAACAGCGCCGGCGCCAAGGCCAAGTTCCAGCAGCTGAAGGCGGCCGGCAACATCGCCAAGGTGGCCATGACCTTCCGGGGCGGCACCCACGACCTGTGGGTCCGCTACTGGCTGGCGGCCGGCGGCATCAACCCCGAGGTCGACGTCGCCACCATCGTCATCCCGCCGCCCCAGATGGTAGCCAACATGAAGGCCGGCACCCAGGACGCCTTCTGCGTGGGCGAGCCGTGGAACGGCCAGTTGGTCAACCAGCGCGTCGGCTACACCGCCTGCCTGACCTCGGAACTGTGGATGAACCACCCGGAGAAGGCGCTGGGCATGCGCGCCGCCTGGGTCGACAAGCATCCGCGCGCCGCCCAGGCCATCACCGCCGCCGTGCAGGAAGCGGCGATGTGGTGCGACAAGGCCGCCAACCTGCCGGCCATGTGCTCGATCGTCTCGGGGCGGCAGTACATCAACGTGCCGATGGGCGATATCCTGCCCCGCCTGCAGGGCACGGTGGACTATGGCGACGGCCGCACGCTGAAGAACTCGCCGCACCGGATGAAGTTCTGGGCCGACAACGCCAGCTTCCCGTTCAAGTCGCATGACCTGTGGTTCCTGACCGAGGACATCCGCTGGGGCGTGCTGCCGCAGAAGACCAACACCCAGGCGCTGGTCAACAAGGTCAACCGCTCGGACATCTGGCGCGCGGCGGCCAAGTCGATCGGCCAGGCGGGTCCGGCCGGCGACAGCCGCGGCGTCGAGCGGTTCTTCGACGGCAAGGTGTTCGACCCGGCCAATCCGGGCGCGTACCTCGCCAGCCAACCGATCAAGAAGCTGGTCTAGGGAGGGCGCGACGATGACCTTCCCCAAGCCCTCGTTCTCGCCGGCCGAGCCGATCGCCGCCCGCACGGCGGTCAAGGAAGAGAGCGCCCCTCCACCCTCAAGCGGCGAGACCCGCATCTCGGGCCTGGCCGAGGTCGCGCGCCGGGCGGGGGCGGTGGCGGCGGCGGTGATCCCGCCGCTGCTGACCCTGCTGGTCATTCTCGGCGTCTGGCAGGTCGCGACCGGCGACTCCTATGTCGGCCTCCCCTCCCCGGCTCACGTCTGGACGGACTCCAAGGACCTGATCTTGAACCCGTTCTTCGACAATGGCGGGGTCGACAAGGGCCTGTTCTGGCACGTGCTGACCAGCCTCAAGCGGGTGGGCATGGGGTTCTCGATCTCGGCGATCTGCGGGATCATGCTGGGCGTGCTGATCGGGTCCAACCGCTGGGCCCACCGCGGCCTTGATCCGATCTTCCAGGTCCTGCGCACCGTGCCGCCGCTGGCCTGGCTGCCGATCTCGCTGGCCGCCTTCCGCGAGGCCCAGCCCTCGGCCCTGTTCGTGATCTTCATCACCTCGATCTGGCCGATCATCATCAACACCGCCGTGGGCGTGCGCAACATCCCGACCGACTATGTCAACGTCGCCAAGGTGCTGCGCCTGTCGCCGACCGAGTACTTCTTCAAGATCCTGCTGCCGGCCACCACGCCCTACATCTTCACCGGCCTGCGGATCGGCATCGGCATGAGCTGGCTGGCCATCGTCGCTTCCGAGATGCTGCTGGGCGGCGTCGGCGTCGGGTTCTTCATCTGGGATCAGTACAACGCCTCGCGCATCTCCGACATCATCGTGGCCCTGGCCTGGGTCGGACTGACCGGCTTCTTCCTCGATCGCCTGGTGGCCCTGCTGGGTCACGTCATCTCGCGCGGCAACGCGGCGAGCTAAGGAAACTCATCATGGCAAAGGCCTATCTCTCCATCGAAGGCGTCGGCGTCACCTTCACCAAGGGCGCGGCCCGTTCCGAGGTGCTGACCGGCGTCGACCTGAAGGTCGAAAAGGGCGAGTTCGTCTCGATCATCGGCCATTCGGGCTGCGGCAAGTCCACCCTGCTTAACGTCGTCGCCGGCCTGGTGCCCGTCACCACCGGCGCGGTGATCCTCGACAAGCAGGAGGTCAACGCCCCGGGACCCGACCGGGCGGTGGTGTTCCAGAACCACTCGCTGCTGCCGTGGCTGTCGGTGCGCGAGAATGTGAGCCTCGCGGTCGACAAGGTGTTCGGCAAGACCAAGACCACCGCCGAGCGCCGCGCCTGGACGCTGCACAATCTGGAGCTGGTCAAGATGACCCACGCCCTGGACAAGCGGCCCGCCGAGATTTCGGGCGGCATGAAGCAGAGGGTCGGTATCGCCCGCGCCCTGGCCATGGAGCCCAAGGTGCTGTTGCTGGACGAGCCGTTTGGCGCCCTGGACGCCCTGACCCGCGCCCACCTGCAGGACAGCGTCATGGAAATCCATGCGGTGCTCCAGAACACCGTGTTGATGGTCACCCACGACGTCGACGAGGCGGCCCTGCTGTCGGACCGCATCGTGATGATGACCAACGGCCCGCGCGCCGCGATCGGCCAGGTGCTGGACGTGGCTCTCCAGCGTCCGCGAGATCGTCTGGCCGTGGCCGAGAACCCTACTTACATCCACGCTCGGGCGGCGGTGATCGAGTTCCTGTACGCCCGCAGGGCCGCCTAGTCCGGGCCGCGCCATGAGCGGACCTTGAGACCCGTCCAGAATGCGCCAGACCACCTATGTCATGGCTCCCGATGGCTCGGTCCAGGGCGCGCTCCCACGTCAAGTATCGCGTTCCGCTCACGCCGCGCACCTTCAGCTTCACGCTCTCGCCATCCAGCCTGGACAAGCCCCGGACCGGCGAGCGCGGGGCTGACCGACGCTTTTGTCGGCGGCGGGCGGGCCTTCCAGGCCCGCCTGGCCGTTCCGCCTCCGATGGTGCGCCGCGCAAAAAAACGCCGCCCCGAAGGGCGGCGCTGCAGGGGGGAGGATGGGTGGCCGTCTAGCCGCCGAACTTGTAGCGAAGCGAGATTCCGTAGATCCGGCCGTTCATGAAGTATTGGCGCAGGATGTCGGTGTCGTAGTCGCCGCCGGGCTCGCCGACATAGCGCTGCGGCGCCTTGTTGGTCAGGTTCGACGCCGTCAGCGACAGCGACAGGTCCTTGCGCAGGTTGAAGTTCACCGAGGCGTCGAGGATGCCGTAGCCCTTCAGGTAGCGGCCGTCGATCGGGTTGGCCGAAACGCCGAACAGCACGTAGTCGGAGCGGTAGGTGTAGACCACGCGCGCCGACATGAAGTCGCTCTCGTAGAGACCGGCGACGCTGTAGTTGTTGTCCGACTGGAAGGGCTGGCGGACATTGACCTTCTTGCCGTTCAGCACGACCGGCAGCTCTGTCTTGACGTAGGTATAGGACGCCTGGACCCCGAAGTTCTTGGCGAAGTCGGGCAGGAATCCGTAGTCGAAGAAGGTCTGGGCGGCCAGCTCGACGCCCTTGGCATAGCCCGGATCGGCGTTGACCGACTTGGTGATCCGGTACTGGCCGGTGGGGCAGCTGTTGGACGTGGTGCCCGAATAGGGCGGCGAGGTCGCCACCGTCTGGCATTCGTCCACGCCCAGCACGAAGCCCTTCACATCCTTGTAGAACACCGCGGCCGACACGTAGCTGGTGTTGTTGAAGTATTTCTCCAGCGACAGGTCGTAGCTGTCGGCGCGCAGGGGCTCGAGGTTGGGGTTGCCTTGCGAGCCCAGACCCGTGGTCGGGTTCGTGCTGATCACCGGGTTGATGTCTGCGACGCTGGGACGGGTCAGACCCTTGCCGTAGCCGAAGCGAAGCAGGGTGTCGGGCGTGATGTAGCCCGTGACGTTGAAGGTCGGCAGGACGTCGGTGTAGCTGTTGCTCGACCGGTTGGGCACGATGACCGAAACGCCGCCGACGGTGCTGGCGATCTGCGCCTCGGCGTCGAGGTTGGTGCGCACGACCCGCACGCCGACATTGCCCCGGATACGGTCGTCCATGAAGGCGAAGTCAGCCACGCCATAGCCGGCGAAGGTCTCCTCGACGGCCAGACGCCGCGAGGTGACGACCTCGGGCAGGGAGTCCTCGGAGGGGATGCCGGCCAGCGGGAAGCGGTTGCGGATGTTGTCGCCCAGCAGCGAGTCCGGATTGGCCGTCAGATAGCCGCCGCTGTAGCCGCCCTCGCCGTCGAACCAGTTGGTGTGCGAGCCGGCCACCAGGTCGGGCATGCTGGTCACGAAGATCGCGTTGGACTGGTTGGCCGCCAGGGCCAGGCCGTCGGTCGTCAGGTTCTTGCCGCTGAAGCTGTAGTTATAGAACCGCGATTTCTTGCGGTAGTAGCGGGCGCCGAACTTGACGTCCTCCACCACGCTGCCCGGGAACTTGTACTTGCCGTCGAACTGCGCGGCGACGCCCTTGTCGTCATAGACGTTGTTGGTGCCGTTGGCGTAGTTGTTGAACGCCCAGGTCCCGGGGCTGGAAAGATCCGGCCCGGCGATCGACACTTTCTGCGGCGCGCCGATCGAGCGGGTCACGTCCCAGGCCAGGCCATTGCGCGTGGCCAGGCCGATCGAGCGGTTGTCCTGGTGCTGATAGGCGTCGACGTAGGAGACGTCGAGCTTGAGGTCCAGGGCGTCGGTGGGGCTCCACTTGGCGCCGCCGGCCAGGATCCAGGTTCTGTAGATCCGATGCTCGTCGCCGCCAGTGCTGTTGAGGCTGGAGCCCAGCAGCGTGCCGCCGGCGAACCGCTGGCCGGCCAGCACGAGGTCGTCGCCGCCGTTGCTGTTGCGGTTGGTCAGACCCTCGGTGGTGCTGAACGGAGTGGTGACCAGGCTCTGGGCGTAGCGGCTGTCCACCATGTTCAGGAAGCGATAGCCCTGGTGGTACAGGTAGGAATTGTAGTTGCCGTCGACGTAGAACTCGAGGTTCGAGCTCGGCTTGTATTGGAAGGCGCCGCTGAAGCCTTTGCGCGTGCGCTGGATGTCTTCCTCGTTCACGTTCAGCTGGACGCCGGTCATGTTGATCAGGTTGGCGCGCTGATCGGGGGTCAGGGTCAGCGGATCCACATCGGCCAGGTAGGTCACGTCGCTGCGGCCGACATAGGCGCGGTTAAGGCTGGTGTTGGCCAGATATTCGGGGCTGTCGGCGCGGATCGCGCGGCGCAGTTGCGAGCCGCCCACGCCAGGCGCGTTGTCCGAGCGGTTCCAGCTCTTCTGATAGTTGGCCGCCAGCAGCATGCCGATCTCGCCTTCGCCGACGTCCCAGCGATCGGAAACCAGGCCGAAATATTCCGGCTGCCAGCTCTTGACCATGTCGTTGTACTTGCCCGACACGGCCGCGCTGGCCGTGAAGCCCTTCAGGTCCAGCGGCTTGCGGGTGCGGATGTCGACCAGCCCGCCGATGCCGCCTTCGATGTGCTCGGCCGAGGGGTTCTTGAAGACGTCCAGCCCCGAGATCATGCCGGGGATGGCCGCCTCGATGTTGAACTCGCTGCCGCCCGCCGTGAAATAGCTGCGGCCGTCCACCTGCGAGGCCGTCTGGCCCGACAGACCGCGAATGGTCAGGCCGCTGCCCGAGCCGACCGGCGAAGCGCCCTCCCCGCCATAGCGATAGCCCTGCACGCCCGGGATCCGGGTCAGGGTCTCGGCGACGTTGGGATCGGGCAGCTTGCCGATGTCCTCGGCGCGGATGGAGTCCACCACTTCCATGGTGTTCTTCTTCATCGAGACCGACGACTGCAGGCTCTGGCGAATGCCGGTGACGACCACCTCCTCGACAACGCCGTCCCCGGCGGGCGCGGTTTGGGCGCTGGCCGTGGACCACCCCGCCGCCAGCAGCGCGGCCATCGAGGCGGTCGCCAGGAGGCGGCCTTGGGCGCGGTGACGCGCGTTGTGGGTTGGCTTCGACATCTGTTTCCCCTCCGGTCTGTTTCTGATTGCGCCGCCTGATCGGGCGGCGGCGCACGACCCGCCCGACTCTTGCCGTGACGGTCCCGACGCGCTTTGCGGTAAGCCTCTTTGTTTCACTCCGAACGACGCGCGGCCTCGCCGACGCCGTCTCACTTTGTCTTGGCGGGATGTTATGCCGCCCCATCACTGTTATCGATATCAATCGGGATTGCAACACTTCATTTGTCGTACCATTCACCAATTGGTGCGCAGGCGCTCGTCGAGCCAAGATCGAACCGCTCGTGCACACGCGGAAGTAGATATCGATATCAGCCGCGATCGCGCCCGGTCCGCGCTAGGGCGCGACCTCGAACGCCTCGACGTCGGTCCAGCCGATCCGCGTGGCGGTGTAGGCCGGCCGGCCCGCGGCGGCCTGACTGAACACGCCCATCTGCGCGCCGACCCATCGGCCGGGCTTGCTGACGAACGGCTCTCCCAGCGGCGTATAGGTCACCCCGTCGAGGCTGTAGCTGAACACCACCCTGGCGTGGGTCGAGCGCAACATCGAGGGCGCGTAGTGGGGGAAGTTCGGCGGCGGGTCGGCGACGGTGACCGGCGAAGCGCTGAGCTTCAGATAGACGCTGGCGGGCGCTTGCTTCAGCCCCACGGTGACCTGTTCGGGCTTGAAGGCGTCAGCCCCGACGCGGTCCACCCGGATCAGCCGCACGCCGTCCGCCGTCTTCTCAAGGCCGATCCAGGCGTAGTCGGCGCCGAACATCACCAGACCCGCCCGTTCGCCGACGGCCTTGGGCGCGAACGCGATCCGGGTCGTCGCGCTGAACGACGGACCGGGCAGTTTCTGGGTCAGCAGCGCGCCCGCCTCCCAGAGGTTCTCGGGCGACGAGATGGACTTCAGACGCAGGGCGCCGGGCCGGGCGGTCAGGCTGCTCCAGTCGTCCCCCGGATTGGCGTTCCATTGCCAGGCCGGTGATAACGCCCCGTCGAACGTATCATCGGCCTGGACCGCCGTCGGGGCGCTCGGCTTGTCGACCTTCGGCTTGCGCCAGCGCAGAACCGGCTCGCCCCGGCCGTCGCCGTCGCGGTCGTCGCCGATCACCGGCCAGCCGTTCTTCCAGACCATGGGCTCCAGCCAGACTCGCCGTCCGTACGAGTCGGTGTCCTGGAAATGCAGGAACCAGTCCTCGCCCTTGGGCGTGACGACCCAGGCGCCCTGGTGCGGCCCGTTGATCTGGGTCTTGCCTTGGTCGAGGACGTTGCGCCCCTCATAGGGACCCAGCAGCGCGCGGGATCGAAAGACCCCCTGCCAGCCGCCCTTCACGCTGCCGGCCGGGGCGAAGACGTAGTACCAACCGTCGCGCTTGTAGAGCTTGGGCCCCTCGGTGGTGAACCAGGGCGAGGGTCCGAAGCTGGTGGACGTGTCGGGAAGCTTGGCGCCGTCGATCAGGGTCGCCGACTTGCCGACGGTCTTGTCGCCGGCCGCGTTCAGGCGCCGCGCGGTGATGACGTTGCTGAACCCCGCCCGGCTGCCGGCCCATCCGTGCACCAGCCAGCCCTGGCCGTCGTCGTCCCAGAACGGCGCCGGATCGATCGCGCCCTTGCTGTCGTCGACCAGCACCGGCGCGCTCCAGGGCCCGGCCGGATCGCTGGCCGTGACCAGAAAGATCCCGAAGTCCGGGTCGGGGTAGTAGATCAGGAACTTGCCGTCGCGATGACGGATGGCCGGGGCCCAGACGCCGCCGCCGCGCCGGGGCGTGGCGTGATGGGCGACGGGCGTGATCCTCGGCAAGGCGTGGCCGATCAGCGTCCAGTTGACCAGGTCGGTGGACTTCAGGATCGGCAGCCCGGGCACGTTGGTGAACGACGAAGCGGTCAGATAGTAGGTGTCGTCGACCCGCACGACGTCCGGATCGGAGTAGTCGCCGGCCAGCACGGGATTGCGATAGGTCCCGTCGCCCTGGTCGGCCGCGAAGGGGATTGGGCCGGATTGCGCCAGGGCCGCCGAACTGACGGCCGAGGCCAGCAGCAGGCCCAGGAAAGTCTTGGCGAGGGACACGAGCGTCTCGTCTACAACGGTTCGAAGAGGACAGCCTGACCGCCGCTGGGCGCGAGCGCCAGCGAAAGCACGCTCGCGGCCGTGACCTCGACCTTTCGGATCACCACCGGCGTTTCGAAAACGGCGCGCGCGGGCGGCCCGTCGGCGAACACCGCCGCGGTCCATCGGCCCTTGCCGAGGAACGCCAGGGGGACCTTCAGGGTGCGGGCCGTTTCATTGGTCATGGCCCCCAGGAACCAGCGCTTGCCGTGGCGACGGGCGACCATCACGTGCTCGCCGATCGCGCCCGACAGCGCCCGGGTCTCGTCCCAGGTGGTCGGGCACTCGTCGAACCACTGCAGGTCCGGCCAGGGGCGGCCCGCGTACTTATCGGGCGCGTCGTACCAGTAGAGGAAGGTCAGCGGGTTATAATAGACCACCGCCATCGCCAGCTGGTGGGCGTTGGTCGTCTGGTTCTTCGGATTGGCGTAGCAGATCGTGTAGTCGATCGGTCCGGCCACCGCGCGCGTGAACGGCAGGGTGACGTTGTGGCGGGCGGTCGGGAACTGCTCGTTGCCGCGCACGCCTTCCAGGGCCACGTAGTTGGGCAAGGTCCTTTCCATCCCGGCCGGGCGCAGGTTGTCGTGCAGATTGACCAGCAGCTTGTGCCGGCCGCAGGCCTTGACCAGGTCGAAGATGAAGTCGTTGTCGGCCTGACGGCCTTCCCAGACGAACCCGAACTTGATCCCCGCCACGCCCCAGCGCTGATAGGTCTCCAGGATGGCGTCGCGCTGGCGCATGGCCGGCACGCGGTCGACATAGAGGATCATGCCGATCCCCTTGGCGCGGGCCGCGTCGATGATGCGCTGCATGTCCAGGCCCGCGATCGGAACTGTCGCGTCGCTGGGATCGGTGCCGTCGCCGTACCAGTGGGCGTCGAACTCCACATAGTCGAGCTTCCGCGCGACCGCGAACTCCACGACCTTCAGGGCGGCTTCGGTGTTGTAGGGCTTGCGGATCCGCACCGCCCTGCCCGGCTTCACCCAGCTGACGTCGCCCAGCATATTGGGCGTGGCCAAGGTCGGGATCAGGTCGGCGCGTTCGATCAGGCCGGCGACGTTGTCGGCCAGGATCAGGGCGCGCCAGGGCGTGGACTGCCCGACGTCCAGCACGAAGGTCGGCGCGGGCGGCGTGTCGCCCGGGCCCGAATAGCCGGTGGCGCGGCCCGGATAGCGCATCAGATAGACGGCCAGGCCGTCGGCCGGATCCCGCGCCGGACGCAGCATGGCGCGCGGATAGTGCAGGCGGTCGGACTCGGCGATCAGGACGGCGCCGCCATTGGCCAGCACCGCGGTGACCGGCAGGTCGGCCAGCGGCCCGACGTCGGAACTCGCCGTGAGGTCGGGGTGGACGACCGGCGCCAGGCCCGCCGGCGTCGAGCGCTGGTACTCGCCCTCGTCCCGGCTGGAATAGACCTGGGTGTCCGCCGCCAGATTGAAGTGCGTGGCCTCGCCGCCCAGGGTGAGGCCGCGCCTATCGGGCGTCTGGCGAAGGACGTAGCGGACCGCGCAGCCGGCGTCATAGGCCCGGGCCACCACGGCGAAGGCGATCCCGGTCTTCGGGTCGCGCAGGTCGACGGTGATCTCCTCGCAGGCCTGGCTGTAGGCGGCCCGCACGCCGAAGGTCGGCGTCCAGGTTCCCGTCAGGCTTCGGCGCGACACCGAGATGACCGTAGCGCCCGCGCCGAGTTGGCCGCCCTCAGCCAAGACAAGTCCAAGCCGGCTCGGTCGAAGAACCGGGCGGCCGTCCCGCACGACGCTCCAGGACAGGCCGCCCTCTCGCACGTCCAGCTCCAGCCGCACCCGCCCGTCCGGCGAGACCGCTCGCAACGGCGCGGCGGAGGCCTTTGGCTTGGCGAGAACCGCGCCCGCCGCCCCGAGGGGCGCGGCCGCGGCGGCGGCCAGCAGCACGAAACGACGGCGGTCGAAGGACGAACGGATCATCGGCGCGCTCCTGGTCCACGCGTGACAGGGGCGCAAACGCGCTTGAAGAGCGAGCTGATCATCGACGCCTCCCAGACCTTGCTGGCCTTCGGCGCTCGGCCGTGACCCTTGTCGCCCGGCGTCATGCGCCGGGCTGTTGATATCGATATCATCGCGAATTCCGAACCGTCAATCGGAACCCGCCGCGCCCCAGCGACGCCCTAGGCGGCGGGGGCGATCTTGGTCTCGAGCCAGCCCGCCGCTAGGTGCGGCCAGGCCGAATGGGTCCCCTCGCGATCCCGCAACGCGAACCCGTGCGGCGCCGCGCCGAAGACATGGGCGTCCAGATCCAGGCCCAGATCGCGGGCTGTGCGGACGAAGTTCAGCGCATGCTCGATCGGCACGGGGCTGTCGTGCAGCGCGTAGGCCAGGAAGACCGGACACGCGGGCACGCCGTGCGGCCGCTCGGCCAGGCCGATCGGCCAGTCGTCGTAGAAGGCCTGCTTCTGGGGCGGCGCGTAGTCGGGCTTGCCCGGCGGCGCCTTGTAGGCGGTGTGGTTGGCGTTGAGGGGTGCGAACGCCGCGATCAGTCCGGCGGCCTGGACCTGAGGCTGACAGGCCACCGCCCCGGCCAGATGGCCGCCGGACGACAGCCCCGCCAGGACCAACGCCTTGTCCCGGCCGATGACCTCGACGGCCGCCAGCGCGTCGATCAGCGCCACGTCCTTGGGCCAGGACCCCGCCGCATCGGGCGCGCCCGGCAGACGGTGAACCAGCACATGGGCGTCATAGCCCAGGTCGTTGAACCAGAGGGCGACCTCCACGCCTTCGCGGTCGTGCATCAGCTTGACGTACCCGCCCCCGGCGCAGACCAGGACCTGGCCGCGCGGACGCTCGATCGCGTAGCTGTGCAACTCGGCGCGGTTCACCTGGGTCAGGACCCGATCGGGCCAGACGCCCTCGAAGACATTCTGCGAGCCTTCGCTCAGTTCATGGATCGTCGACGGTGTCCGGCAGCGCATCGTTTCCCAGTCCCTGGTCCGGTCGCCACTGGCGACTCGATCGTCGTTGGACAGAGCCATGCACGATTGTTATCGTTATCACAACATGACGACCTATAGCGACGACGCCAATCTCGTCCGAGACGACGGGCGTCAGCCGGCCGGCGCCGCGGTCGATTGCCGGACGACCAGGGTCAGCTCGGCCAGGACGTGCTTGCGGGTCTGATCGTCATCGGCGTCGCGCCGCGCCAGGCCGGCGGCCAGTTCCACGGCGGTGGCGGCCATGTCGGCGATCGGCTGGTGGATGGTGGTCAGCTGGGGCCAGATCGTGGAGGCGACCGGCGTGTCGTCGAAGCCGGCGATGCTCAGCTCGGTCGGGACGGCGATGCCCATGCCGTGAGCGACGGCGCTGACGGCGGCGGCCATGTCGTCGTTGCTGGCGAAGATCGCCGACGGACGCCGACGCAGGCCCAGCACCTGGCTGGCGGCCGCCAGGCCCGAGCGATAGGTGAACTCGCCGTCGACGACATAGGCGTCCGGCACGGCCAGGCCCGCCTGCGCCATCGTGGCCCGAAAGCCCTCCTCGCGCCGCAGGGAGGTCGAGTGCAGCGGATCGCCCCGCACGAAGGCGATGTCGACATGGCCCAGTTCGATCAGATGGCGGGTCATCATCGCCGCCCCCTCGAAATCGTCGATCGCGACCGAGGCGACGCCCGGCAGCGGCTTGGCGGAGGCGAAGCTGACGGGCTCGACGCCGGCCGCGGCCAGCAGCTTGAGGATCTTGGCGTCGTCGCAGAGCGGCGGGGGCAGCACGACGGCGCCGACGCCCGCGTCGATCAGCTTGGCCACCGCCCTGGCCGAGGACGGATGCGCGGCCGTGGGCTCGATCAGCAGCTGGCAGCCGATCTCGCCGGCCTTGCGAAAGGCCCCCATCAGATAGGCGCTGAGGTTCGACGAATTGGGATTGGAATACAGCACCCCGACCTGGACCACGCCCGTCCGCGTGGCGCGCGCCACCGCATTGGGTCGATAGCCCAGTTCGGCGATCGATTTGCGCACCTTGGCGCGCGCGGTCTCGCTGATGAACGCATAGTCGTTGATCACGCGCGAGACCGTCATCGAGGACACGCCAGCGTGCTTGGCCACGTCGTGAAGGGTCACGCTGGGTCGTCGTTGTCCGCTCAAGAGGGTCTCCCATGAACCGCGTTCGCACGCGCGGTTGTCGGGAACCATTCTAGCCAAGATTTGCCCGTCGCCGACTAGGCTAAATCGCCGGGCCGCCCGCCCCGACGCCGGCTCCCCGTCGACGGCTCGGGGTCAACACTGTTGATATCGATAACATAACAGCCCTAGAATGACCTCGAAACCGCCCCGCCTCGAAGGGCGAGACAGGACGCGAGGACAGCCATGGACATCCAGCACGCCGTCGCCCCGACGAGTCCGCGCGTTGGCCCCGCCCGCGCCTGGGCGCGCCGAGGATCGGTCACCCAGGACGACATCGCCCGGGCCCTGGGCGGCGAGATCCTTTCCGGAGTCCATGCGCCCGGCCAGGCCCTGCCCTCGGAAGCCACGCTTCTCGAACGCTTCGGGGTGTCCCGGACCGTCTTGCGTGAGGTGCTCAAGACCCTGGCGGCCAAGGGATTGGTCTCGTCCCGCGCGCGGGTCGGGACGTGGGTTCAGGACCCCAGTTGCTGGAACCTCCTGGATCCGTCCGTCCTGGCCTGGAAAGCCGATGACGGTCCCGAACCGCACTTCCAGCGCCAGCTGATCGAACTCCTGCAGCTCGTGGCGCCGACCGCGGCGGGACTGGCGGCCTCGCGCGCGGATTCGGCCCAGATCGCCGAAATGCGCCGTTGCCTGGAGCTGGCGCAAAGCGTCGGCGGATCGCGCCGGCTGCAACGCAAGGCCGCCGCGGACTTTCAGCGGCTTCTGGTCCGCGCGTCGGGCAACGATCTGATGGCGTCGCTGTCGGGCGTGCTCCAGGACGCCGCCGGCCTGGACGCGAGGGGCGAGGATCACGCCCGCAGAGAACGCCTGGTCGACGCCATCGAGGCTCGCGACCGCGATCTGGCGGCGCGGCTGGCCCTGGAGCTCGTCACCGGCTGAACGCGCGCTATGCCTCGGCGGCTTGGCCGCCCGGCGGGCGTGAGGGACGAGCAATGGCCAGGGGCGCCAAGCGCACCATCGACCAAGGTGCGACGGCCACGGCCGAAGGCTCGACAAAGACGCCCGCGCCGACGCGCCTGCGCAGCGGCAACCGAAGCGCCAGGGCGTCCAGGGCCGCCCGGACGGTGATGCGAGACACGCCGAACATCGCGGCGAGCTGCCGCTCGGGCGGGAGGCGCAATCGACGCTCGCCGCGCTCCGGCGCGTCGAGGACGCCCGCCTCCAGCAGGTCGGCCAACTGCAGGTAGAGCGGCGCGGCCTTCGGCGACGAACCGGGATTCGCGGGCGCCGCTCGCGCCGCCCTGGCTTCATCCGGCCGGTCTATTTGAACGACAACCCGCTCACATGGGGCCCGATCTCAAGAACTTCGGGCTTTGGCCCCGTCAGCTTGCGGCCCGCGATCGTGACGTTGTCGAAGGTCACGTTGCGCACGGGCCGATCCGCGGCGTAACCGGCGATGATCGAGGGCGCGGCCCAGCCCGATCCCGAATAGCTGACGTTCTTGAAGTGGACGCCGTCGATCAGCAGACCCGGGCTCGTGCCGTACTTGGCGTTATAGACCACGCGCAGATTGATCAGCTTGCCCTCTTCGACGTGATCGACCCGGATGTTGCTGAAGGTGACATTGCGCACGGTGTTGGTGTCGCCGGCGCTGATGGCCATCGCGCCCTGATATTCGGGATCGTCCTCGTCGAGGGACAGGACGTCGATGTCGTCGAAGACGATGTCCTCGAGGGTGTTGGGCTTGGCGCTGTCGCCGTGCAGGCCCACGAACATGGCGTGCGCGACGTCAGGCCAGAAGATCGAATGGCTGACCCGGATGCGGCGCGTATCGCCGACGCCGTTCTTGCGCGTGGCATAGACAGCGACGCTGTCGTCCGAGGTGCGGATGAATGCGCGATCGATGTCGACGTCCTGGCAGGCGAAGATGTTGATCCCGTCCGACCACGCCCCCTTGCTGAACGTCTTGATGTCGCTGAACCGCACATGGCTGGAGGAGCTGCACGCGATCGTGCCGTGCGCGGAATTGAGGAAAAGCAGGCCCTGAACCGTGACGTTCGTGGAATCGTGCACGACCAACTGATCGGCCTGCTCGTTGATGATCCCGTGGCCGATGATCTTGAGATTCTCGACCTTGGTGGGCGCGAACGTGCCCTGCATCACCGCCCCGCCGGCGATGTAGATCGTCTGGTTCGAGGCGGTCGGGAAGAACTTCGCGCCCTCGGGCGGAACGTGCAGGCCGGGGCCATAGACCACGACGTCGGGGCCCGGAGCCGGCGGCGCGATGGGCTCTCCGGCCAGGATATGCAGGTTGCTCAGGGTGTCGCCGTCGAACTCCACCGAAAGGTTCTGAGGCTTGTCGAGAGTGAAGTAGACGACGCCGCCCTTCACCGTGGTCTTGATCGCGTTCTGCTTGGGGCGGACCTCGACCCGGCTGAAGTCGCCGTTGTTCTTCTGGACGGCCACCTCGACGGCGCCGCGGAAATCGAACTGGACGACCGCGGCGTCGCGCGGGCGGTCCTGATCGAGCTTGACATTGTACTCATAGAGATCGCGCCAGGGGCCGCCCGGACGTCTCACCCGCACGGTGAAGTCGTCATTGTGCAGGGCGTAGACCAGCTTGGCCGGCGGCGTGGCGAAGATCTGCAGGTCGGGATCAGCCTGGACGGCCACGCTCTGAGCGGCGGCGACGCTCGACAGGCCCAGGAACAGGGAAGCGGCGAGCACCTTGGCCGTCGACCGGGAAACACTGTGTTCGCGCATGCTTCGCTCCCTGGGACGGCTGAAGCGCCGTCATCTTGATATCGTTGTGTCGGCCTCCTCCAAGCGCGTTCAACGGGGCCTGATCCGCCGGTTCGGAAAAGATCGGGGCGCCGGCCGTGCCTGGCGCCCCGCCTCGGAATAGGGAGGAATTGATCCGAGAATTCGCAGGAAGGAGCCATGCAGGCCCGTCAAAAGTGATATCGATATCATTGTTGGCGTGCAAGCCTTTTCCCGCGTGAGCGTGGATCGCGAATTTCGGTTGGTATCGATATCTGTTTCGATTATCACAGATTCACCCGAGCGGCTGCAGAGCCGCGCCGCCGGCTGGCGTCAATCGGGGGGAGGAGTCGCTTAAGCCATGAAAAAGAAGAACTACGCGCTGCTGAGCGCCTTCCTCTTTCTCTACTTTTTCGCCCAGGCGATGAGCATCTCCCTGCTGGCCCTGTGGCTCAAGCGCACTCTGGGCCTGAGCGGCGTCCAGACCGGCGTGGTGTTCTCGGCCAATTTCATCTTCGCCATGGCCTCCCAGCCGATCTACGGCTTCCTGTCGGACAAGGTCGGCTTCAAGAAGACCATCCTGTGGGTCATCGCCGGCATGGTGACGCTGTCGGGCGTCTTCTTCGCCTTCGTCTACGGTCCGTTGCTCAAGATCAACCTTCTGGCGGGCGCGGCCCTGGGCGGGCTCTATCTGGGCGTCACCTTCATCGCCGGCAGCTACGCCCTGGAATCCTACGTCGACCGCGTCGGCCGCAAGGACGGGTTCGAGTACAGCCGCGCGCGGCTCTGGGGCTCGCTGGGCTTCGCCTTCGCCGCGTTCTTCTCGGGCCGGCTCTACAACATCGATCCGCTGATCAACTTCTCGCTGGCCTCGCTGGCGGGCCTGCTGCTGCTGCCGATCCTGGCCATGACCCGGGTCGAGGCCAGCGTCGAGGAGCAGACCCGCTCGGAAAGCCTCAAGCCGCTGGACGCCCTGGCGATCCTGAAGCTCCCCAAGTTCTGGGGCTTCATGGTCCTGATCCTGGGCGTGACGAACCTCTACCTGGTCTTCGACCAGCAGTTCCCCGCCTACTACGCTTCGCAGTTCGCCGACCCCAAGCACGGCGCGGCGATGTTCGGCTATCTGAACTCGGCCCAGATCTTCGTCGAGGCCGGGATGCTGTTCGTGGCCCCGTTCATCGTCAACCGCACGGGCGCCAAGAACGGCCTGCTGCTGGCGGCCGCGATCATGATCTTCCGCATCGCCGGTTCGGGCCTGGTCGAAGGGCCGGTGGCGATCTCGGCGATGAAGATGCTGCACTCGCTGGAGCTGCCCATCCTGGCCGTCTCGATCTTCCGCTACATCGCCGCCCACTTCGAAACCCGGCTGGCCTCGACGCTCTACCTGGTCGGCGTCAGCTTCGGACACTCCCTGGGCCTGGCCGTGCTGTCGCCGATCGTGGGCAAGTCCTACGATCTGATCGGCTTCCCCCACACCTACCTGCTGATTGCCGTGGGCGCCGCGCTGTTCTGGGCCGCCTCGCTGTTCACCCTGTCGCCGACGCCCGGCCAGCCCCGCAACGCCGACCGGGCGCTCAAGACCGCCCTCCCCGACGCCGATCTAGCCAAGGTCGACTAGTTCATGTCCCAAGCTTCCTCCATTTCGACCGCCGGGCTAGCGGCCCGCGAGCCGCTAGCCCGGCGCAACGCCCTGCAAGGCCGCAACGCCGACCGCGCGACCCTGGACGCCATACTGGCGGCCGTGCTCGCGCGCATCGACGCCAACCTGGCGGTGTTCACCGACGCCTTCCCCGCCCCGTCGAGCGTCGACGGGGTCTATCCCGCCATCGACAACGTCGAATGGACCAATGGCTTCTGGACCGGAATGCTGTGGCTGGCCTACGAGGTCAGCGGCGAGGCGCGCTATCGGCAGGCCGCCGAGCGGCAGGTGCGAAGCTTCAAGGACCGCGTCGAGCGCAGGATCAACGTCGATCACCACGACCTGGGCTTTCTCTATTCGCTGTCCTGCGTGGCGGCCTACAAGCTGACCGGCGATCTGGATGCGCGCGACGCCGCGCTCGAGGCGGCCCGCCTGCTGCTGGCGCGCTACCTGCCGCAAGCCGGCATCATCCAGGCCTGGGGCGATCTGAGCGATCCCGACCAGGCGGGGCGGATGATCATCGACTGCAACCTCAACCTGCCCCTGCTCTACTGGGCCAGCCAGGTGACCGGCGATCGTAGTTTCGCCGACGCGGCCGACAGCCATATCAGCCAGGCCGCCCGCTACATCGTCCGACCCGACAGCTCGACCTTCCACACCTTCTTCATGGACCCGGTGACCGGCGCGCCGAGAATGGGCAAGACCCACCAGGGCTTCAGCGACAGCTCGTGCTGGGCGCGCGGCCAGGCCTGGGGGATCAGCGGATTTCCGCTGGTCCATCGCTACAAGGCCGACCCGTCGCTGCTCGACCTCAGCGCCCGCCTGGCCAACTACTATCTGAACCGCCTGCCGCCCGATTGGATCTGCTGCTGGGACCTGGTGTTCACCGGACCGCCGCACGAGCGCGACAGCTCGGCCGCCGCCATCGCCGCCTGCGGCCTGCTGGAGCTGGCCCGGGGGCTGCCCCTGACCGATCCCGATCGCGCCGCCTATGAGGGCGCCGCTCTAGCCACCGTCGAGGCTCTTGGCGCGCGCTACATGCTGCCGCCGGGCGCGGCGGGCACGGGCGTGCTGGCCCATGCGGTCTACCACATGCCCAATCGCGTCGGCGTCGATGAGGCCTGCATCTGGGGCGACTACTTCTTCCTCGAAGCTTTGGTGCGGCTGACCCGCCCGTGGGAGCCCTACTGGTGATTCAGGTCGGTATTGATTTTGGCGGCACCAAGGTCGAGGCCGCCGCCCTGGACGCACAAGGCAACTATCTGGCCCGCGTGCGCGCGCCCAATCCCGGCGCCTATGACGCGGCGATCGAGACGGTCCGCGATCTGGTCGCCCAGGTCGAACAGCAGGCCGGCGGGCGCGGCACGATCGGCGTCGGCTCGCCCGGCTCGATCTCGCCGAGCACGGGCGTGATGCGCAATTCCAACTCGGTCTATCTGAACGGCCGCACCTTCCGCGAGGACCTGACCGCCGCCCTGGGCCGCGAGGTTCGCCTGGCCAACGACGCCAACTGCCTGGCGCTGTCCGAGGCCGTCGACGGGGCGGCGGCCGGCGCGCGCGTCGCCTTCGCCATCATCCTGGGCACCGGCTGCGGCGGCGGCCTGGCCGTCGACGGCCGCCTGGTCGAAGGCCCCAACGGCATCGCCGGCGAGTGGGGCCACATCCCCCTGCCCTGGCCGGCGCCGGAGGAGAACCCCGGCCCGCAATGCTGGTGCGGTCAGCGCGGCTGCCTGGAGATGTGGGTCTCGGGGACCGGCCTGCAGCAGGACTTCGCCGCCGCCACCGGCGTTCAGGCCACGGGCGAGGCGATCATCGCCCGCTTCCGCCAGGGCGAGCCGGCCGCCGTCCAGGCCTTCGACCGCTATCTCGACCGGCTGGGCCGCGCCATCGCCGTCCTGGCCAATATCGTCGATCCCGACGTGCTGGTGCTGGGCGGCGGCCTGTCCAATGTCGACGAGATCTATGAACGCCTGCCGGGCCTGATCGCCCCCCGGGTGTTCTCGGACCGCTGGTCGGCCAGGATCGCGCCGGCCCGTTGGGGCGACGCTTCGGGCGTACGCGGCGCCGCCCGTCTCTGGAACGATGTTTCCGACGCCTCCGCCGCCTTGCGGGCGAGCGCCTAGGGCGTCCGCGCGGGTCGGCGGCGCGGGGCGGCCTTGGTCGGCGCCGGGCCCGACGAGCCTCGCTTGACGAGGGTGAACTTCATCAGATGGTGGGTCGGCGGCGGCGTCCCCCCGGCCCGCTCGGCCTTGATCTCGTCGACGATCAGGGACACCGCGGCCCGGCCCATGGCGCTGATCGGCTGGTGGATGGTCGTCAGCTCGGGCCAGACGGTGCTGGCGATCGGCGTGTCGTCGAAGCCGACCACGGTCAGCGCCTCGGGCACGGCGATCTGCAGCCCGTGGGCCACCGCCAGGGCGGCGGCGGCCATATCGTCGTTGCTGGCGAAGATGGCGGTCGGCCGCTCTTGCGGGCTCAGCAGCAGTTCGGCCGCGGCCAGGCCCGAGCGATAGGTGAACTGGCCCTGCACCACCCAGTCCGGATCGATGGGCAGCGACGCGGCCGTCATGGCGTCGACGAAGCCCTCGTAGCGAAGCTGGGTCGGGGTGTGCTGCGGATCGCCCTTGATGAAGCCGATCTTGGAATGCCCCAGCTCGATCAGGTGGCGGGTCATGGCCAGGGCGCCCTGGTAGTCGTCGATGCGCACCGACGAGACGTCATGCATGGGGCGGGCCGTGGCCAGGGCCAGGACCTTCACCCCGGCGGCGTGCAGCATGTTGATGGTCGGGCGGGAGTCGCACAGCGGCGGCGGCAGGATGACGCCGTCCACCCCCTGGTCCAGCAGCCGCCGAACGGCCGCCTTCTGGCTGGCCAGGCCGGTCGAGCGTTCCAGCACCAGCTGGGTGCCAAGCTTGGAGCTCTGCTCGATGCCGCCCAGCATCACCTCGCTGAGATACGAGGCGCTGGGGTTGCTGTAGAGCACGCCGATGCGCGGCCCGGCGCTGCCGGCGCGGGTGTTGCGGGCCGAAAGGTTGGGCGAATAGTTCAGGGCCTTGATCGCCGCCTGCACGCGCTCGCGCATGGCGTCGCTGACATAGCTGTTGCCGTTGACGACGCGGGAAACGGTCATCGATGCGACGCCGGCGTAGCGCGCCACGTCGTGAATGGTCACCGCCCGTCCCGTATCCGGCGGCTGGGGCGGTTCGATGGTGTCTTTGCCCTTCGCCAAGCCCGGCTCCCTGAGCGTTGTGGACGACAGCTCGCGGCAAGGTCCGGCCGCATCGCGCTGTCGTCACGATTTGGCTGTCCCGCGCGTCGAAGGATCGGCGGCGCGAGACCGCCAACCGATTCGAAACCCCCTCGTCGGTTATCGATAACTTCTCAGTCTGGAAAGGGATTGGCAAGGTCGTTGCGCCAACCCCGGGGCGGCTCAACGCGGCGCGGTCGATCGGCGCGCCAGCGCGACGCCGCGCTCGCAGGCCTTGGCCGCCCCGTCCACCGTGATCGATCGCGCGCCGTCGCAGGCCAGACGGATCGCATAGGTCGGCTGGCCCTCGATGTTGGCATGGACGCCCCCCACGCCCGTCGTCTTGACGACGAAGGCCTTGGACAGGGAATCCAGCTCGACCCGGCCGTCGCGCCGCAGATAGCTGCCGTCGGCGACGAACCATCGCTTGGGTTTTCCCGCGTCGCCGCCCTCGGGATAGGTCAGGGCCAGGATGTAGGCGTCGGTCTCCCAGCCGCCGAGACTGGCGTTGGCGTTGCGGTGCCGGATGCGACCGTCGGCCAGGAGGTTGAAATAGACCTCGGTCACCTCGCCCTTCTGGCGGATCCTGACCAGCAGGTAGTCCTTGGTCTCGACCCGCTCGATCCGGGGCGCGGCGCCGCCGTTCGGCGTCAGGGCGACCACGAACTTGGTGCGGTCCGTCACGCCCGGCGCCTGCAGACGCAGGTAGGGCTGGGCCTCGTCAGGGGCGTGATCCTTCAAGCCCTTGCCCTCGGCCAGGCGCAGCAGCTCGGGATAGTCGGTGGGCAGGCCCGCGTCGGGCAGGGTCTCGGGGAACAGCGGACGCACCGCGACCTCGGCCTCGCCGTTCTTGACGGTGATGACCTGGCCCTGGCGCTTGGCCTCGCCCTCGTAGTGCAGCAGCCATTCGAACTGGCCCGGCTGCCAGCCCTTGAGGTCGTCGATGACCAGGATCGTGTCGCCGACCCAAAGGAAGCTGCGGTACTTGCGCTCGAACGTGCTGGCGTTGGGGCCCGTGGCGTCGGCCCAGACGAAGCGCAGGTCCCCGGCGTCGACGAGATGATCGACCCGCCCGGGGAAGTGCGAGCCGTCATAGGTGTTGCTGGCGGGCTCGGCCTTGCCGTCCAGCGTCACGACGTTGTGGGCGACGCTCTGACGGTAGTAGCCGTCGTATTCGGGCCGGGCGTAGCTGGCGTTGCCGGAGTCGATCAGCAGCTGCTTGCCCTTGTGCCACAGGATGAAGCTGCCGGCGTCGGCGTGATTGTGGTTCCAAGCGAAGCCCGAGCGCACCGCCAGGAACGTCGCGTCCGGAGCCCAGGACGAGCGCATCGTCGCCGAGCCCAGGTCGCGGTCGATCCAGCTGGTCGCCAGCCCCGGCCCGCGCCCCGCGCCCGCCCGCGCCTTGGCGGCGGGCCACCGCACCATGTTTTCGGGCTCGTCCCAGACGTCCTGGCCCGGATTGGCTTTGACCGTGTCGAGGTACCAGAGATAGCGCGGCTGCTGGTCGCCGCTGGCCCAGAGGTTGACGATGGCGTGGGCCCCGCTAGCCGTCGGATTGCCGTCGCCGAAGTTGGTCGACAACGCCCCCGCGCCGGTCGGGTAGAGGTTCTGGATGAACAGGTCCGCGACGCCCGCCAGGCGCGGCGTCGGCGCGGGCTTTTCGGTGAAGGCGTCGAGCCAGGCGCGGCGGAACTTCAGGTAACCTTCGACGGCGAAGTCGGCGTAGTTGATGCTTTCGACGAACGCGCCGTTCGATCCGAAGTGCTGGGGCTTGGTCTCGATCGCGCTGCCGTCGTAGTTGGCCCATTCCTCGGAGGCCTCGTCGATGCGCCGGATCCAGGCGTCGGCCTGGGGCTCCTCGGTCTTGACGGCGATGGCCGCGACGCCCGCGCCGAACACGATGTGGCTGAACCAGTTGTGGCCCATGGTGTCGAGGCTGTGGATCCGCTCGGCGCCGTCGATCCAGTCGTTCAAGGTTGGTTTGATGGCGCCCTTGACCAGGGCCTGGGCCAGCCGCTGGCGCTCGGCCGGGCTGAGCGTGTCGTGGATCGCATCGAACGTCTGGCCGTAGACAAAGGCGCTGGTGCCCATGCCCAGGTCGGAGCTCCAGACGGGCGATCGGGCCAGAAGCGGCTTGTCGGTCACCCAGTTGGGCCGCGCCGCATAGATGTCGAGCAGGCCCTTGGCGCGGTCGGCGTAGCGCCGCTCGCCGGTCATGCGATAGGCCAGGGACAGATCCATCAGGGCGGCGTTGAGCTCGCGATCATTGGCGGGCTTGCGCGTCAGGGCCTCGTCGGCCTGGGCGTGGGCGCGGGTCCAGGCAGCCTTGGCGTCGGCGTCTTCGGCCACGCGCGACTTGAACTGCGCCACGTTCTTGTCGCTGAACGAGAGGTACGGATGCCCCGAACGCAGCGTCTGGGCCTGGGCCGCTCCGCCGATCAAGCATGCCGCCAGGGCCAGGCAGGAAACCCGCCGCATCAAACCACGCACCAAGCGCCTTCTCCCCGTCGTTCTCGTTGTACGCACCGTGCCGGTTCGACGATCCGGCGCGTGGTGACATGATATCGATATCAGCGATGATCGCAAGGCGCCGGCGGCGCCGCCTCAAACCAGCGACAGATTGACCGCGAAGCTCCGGCGCACCCCGGGACTCTTGAACGGATAGACGCAGTGCAGCATCCAGGAGGGCCACAGGTAGAAGTCCCCGACCACCGGCTTGACGGTGAACAGGTTGCGCACGCCCACGGCGCTGCGGCTGTCGATGAACTGCAGGCACCCAGCGGTGTTCTGCCGCGCCTTGTCGGCCAGGAATTCGGCCTCGTAGTCCGGCGGAACGCGCAGGAAGCCGACGCTGCTGAACAGACACCCCTGATGGAAGTGCGCCGGGTTGTAGTCGCCGGCCACCATGTCGTTGACCCAGCCTTCCTTGATCTGGATCTCCAGCTTCTTGTCCGCCAGCTCCTCGGTCCGCTCATAGTCGCCGTAATGCATGAGCGCGTTTTCGCAGCGGTAGCTGTAGGTGCGGGCCACGTCGTAGAGGAAGTCGGACAGGTCGCTCATCTCGCCGATCACGTCGGTGAGCCGGATCTCCGTGGTGACCACCCCGGCCAGGTGCTTGGACCAGTCGCGTGCGGCCACCTCGTCCCGTCGCGCGACGATGTCGTCCACGCGCGCGTTCAGGCGATCGACCACGCTTTGCGGCATGGTGGCCTTGATGATCGTCGGGCTGAACGGCGCGACCAGCCGCAGATCGTAGGGGTTGCTCATCGCCGCTCCCGTCGTCGAGCCTATCGCCCGGGCGAGTAGATCACGGCCGTCTGGCCGGGCGCCAGGGTCAGGACCTTCGCGTCCGTCGCGATCCGGCGCTTGGACACCAGATCGATCCGCTCCCCGTCCGCCTTCGGCAGATCCACCGCCACCGACTTTTCGGCGTCTGCGTTGATGGCGATCAGATACGGGCCGTAGCGGGCCTCGTAGTAGTCGCCGCGGCCGGCATAGGGATTGTCCTGGTCGCGATAGCGCGCCTCGGGCGGCGTCTTGGCCACGGGGAGGGCCTCGCCCGCCAAGGCGGCCGGGGCTTCGTCTGGATAGACGACGAGCGGGATCGCGCCGGCCGAGAAGTGCGGCGAGGCCGGACGTACGCACTGCTTGCCGCTGGGCGTGAAGTCCACGCGCGACGCGATCGTGGCGATCCGGTCCGTGGTCGGGGTCTGGTAGTGGAAACGGGCCAGGCGGTTGACCCCGCAATTGGCGCGCCAATAGAGCTCGGCGTAGAGGATCTCGTCGCCGTTCTTGACCGCCACGACCCCGTCCTCCGGATCGGCGAACACCACGTCGGGCTGGCCGGGCGTCATCGGCAGCCGAACGTCGGACCTGGGCCAGTCCTTCACGGCCAGCCACTCGTCATAAGCCTCGAGCAGGCCGATCGTCGTGCGCTGGCCCTTGTCCTTGAGCCGATCGCGCAGCACCGCGAAGTACTGGCCGTCGTCCAGCATCTGGCGCGCGACCGCCATCAATTGCGGGTCCTTGGTGGCCACGGCCGTATGGAACGGCGTGTTGTCCCAGCCCGACTTCTGCACGTAGGTCGTGACGCCCGGATAGACCGGGTCACGCCAGCCGATCGGCGCCTCCAGCAGCATGGTGCGCGCACCTTCGGCGTCGATGCCCGGATAGCGGAAATAGGTCCGCGCCCGAGCCATCTTCAGAAGCTGCGCGCGCAGCACGGGATCGCCCTCGGCGCCGGGCCCCGGCGCGGTCGCCAGATAGATGCCCGTCGCCCAGTCGAGGATCTCGCCATAGCTGCCGACGAAGCCCAGCTCCTTGGACAGCCCGGCCTTGGTGAAGAGCCTGTAATCGTCAGCCGACCGGAAGCTTCCCGTGTCGGTCGCCGAGCTGGAATAGGTCGGCGCGCCCTTGTCGTCGAGGCTGCCGGTCCAGGGCTGCAGGCCCATCGACTCGTACAGCAGGCCACGCATCCGAGGCTCGGGCCGGGCCTTGTCGCTGCCCAGCGCCCGCAGGCCCTCGTTGCTCCAATAGATGCCCTGCAGATCGACGATCATCGACTGGTTGGTGTAGAGCCGCCGATGGGTCAGGCCGTAGGTCAGCCCCAAATCCAGCATCCTGGCGTAGGCCTCGCGACGGCTGATCGACGCGCCCTCCCCCGCCGGGATCGGAGCGTCGAGATAGGGCGCGATATCGGCGGCGGTCAGCTTTAGCGCCTTGCCGAACGGACCCAGCGCCTCCCAGTCCGGATTGGTGCGCGAGGCGTCGACATAAACCGTCTTGGGATCGGCCAGGAACTTGGCGAAATAGGCGTCGCCGCTCTGGACGAGCTTCCGCACGGCTTGCGGGTTCCTGTAGGCCCGGGTCCAAGTCAGGCCGTAGGCGCGGGCGATGAACTGCGACTCCAGCACCTCCAGCGGTCCTGGTCGGGCGAGCTCGCGCTCGATCTCCAGGTTCACCCGCGCCTTCAGGTTCTCCAGGATCTCGGGCCCCGCCGAAGGCCCCGCCGCCGCGATCGGCGGCGCCCGGCCCGCGGCCTCGTTCGTCTCCAGGAAGGGATCGGCGTGGACATACAGCGCGTAGATCGGCCGCGACGGCTGGACCATCGGCTTCTGGAAGGCTTCGAACCGGTTGGTGTAGACCGCGTAGGGGCCGCTGGCGCGGATGGCGCAATCCAGCTGCGCGCGCCCCTTGGTCAGGGTCAGGGGCAGCGGAAACGTGCGGTAGGTGAAGCGCCCGGCGAAGGGCGGAGCCTGGGTTCCGATGTCGAGAATCTCGACGTCGCCCAGATGGCGGTAGCCGACCTGCTTGCCGTCGCAGAACAGGGTGAGCTTGTTGTCGTTGGCGTCGCCGCCCCAGAGGCGGACGGAAGCATAGTTCTGGATCGCCGGATCGACCGCGAGCTTGAACGTGAGGTCCCCGCTGAAGCGGGCGCCTGGAGACGCGGGCGGCAGACGTCGCGCAGGCGCGCCCAGACCGCCCATGACACGCTCGGAAGCCTTGGCGTCGACCGCATGCCGGGCCTCGGAATCGGCGTCGCCAAACACGATCTTGTCGATCAGCGGCGTGGCCGCCTGGGCGGACGACGCGAAGAACAACACGGCGGTCGAGACGATCAATCCCTGCCTGGTCATGCGGGCGGCCTTTTTGGGCGAAGGTCTGCTTTCAGTTGGAAGCGAGGGGGCGATCGCCCGCCCCCTCGCTCGTCATGCGGCAGGACGTTGGAGGCCGGAGGCCTAGAACTCCCGCCGGACCGTCAGCCAGACCGACCGCGGCGCGTTGCGCTTGAGCAGGTAGCCCGACTCCGGCAGCTGATCGACCACGTCATAGACCTGGACGTTGGCCGGGAGGTTGCTGCTGATCATCGGATCGTAGGCCGAGATGTACTGCGTATCGAACACGTTGCGGACATCGAGGGTCATCTTGGTCTTGGCCAGACCCTCGTACTGCACCGAGACGTCCACATTGTCCTGCTTGGGCAGGAAGCGGTGGTCCAGCGAGTTGGTGTTGAGCTTGCGCACATCCATCCAGCGGTGGCGGACGTTGAAGCGGAAGTCCTTGTACGTATAGGAAAACGTGTTGCTGACCGTCCATTTGGGCGACCGCGCCAGAAGGCCCGAGTCGACGCGGAGGACGTCGTCATCCGCGCCCTGGCCGTTGGCGCCGGTGTTGAGCCAGTTATAGGCCTCGGTCGTCTTGCCGTTCAGATAGGTCACCGACGGCGACCACTCCAGGCTCCGCGTGATCCGCCACTTGGCCCACCCCTCGACGCCGCGGGTGAAGTACTTGTTGAAGTTCTCGGGCAGCAGGTAGGTCGAGACATTGTCCTTGTCGACCGCGGTCGGGTAATCGTTCACGGCGAAGTTCTGGTAGAAGTAGGTGATCTGGCCGTTGAACTTGCGGTCGCCGAACGTATAGGCGACCTCGTGGCCCTTGATGAAGGCCGTGGGGCCCAGCGGACGCACCAGCGTCGCCGCCGTCGAGTAGCGGTTGACGACCCCCGACGAGGGCTGCTTGGCGTCGGTCCAACGGTAATAGATCTTGTGCTTGTCGTTGAAGTTGTAGCCGATCGCGACGCTGTAATCGACCAGGCCGAGATCCTTGTCGGCGCGGATGATCTTCGCCGCCGTCTGGGCCATATAGACGTTGTCATAGACGGTCAGCGGATCGCCATCGAGGCCGCCGCTGGCCAGCGACGCGGCGCCGGCGTTGCGCGTGTCCCAGGTCTCCGAATAGGTCTTGGCGTCGAAGTGCTGGTACTTGATGCTGCCGTTGAAGTCGAACTTGCCCGGTGACCAGCTGAAGCCGGCATAGGGCGAGACCTCCAGGATCTTGGCCCGCTGCGACACCGTGGTGAAGAGGCCGCTGCCGTACGAACCCCAGCCGCCGGCGTCGGTCAGCTGGTAGGTCATCCCCGTATTGGTGACGTACCGGGCGTTCAGGTTCTGCACCTGCCCGTCGGCCCAGGCCGAGACCCCCAGGCCGTTGGCCCAGTTGTCGTTGGCCTGCTCAGACCGCGAGACGTACAGGCCAAGGTTCAGGCTGTAATTGTCCCCGTGATAGGTCGTGGTGAAGTTGCCCATGAAGTCCTTGGACCCACGGTCGTTGTCCTCGGCCCGCGTCAGCAGCACCAGATCCTGCGAGCCGCTGGCGACCGGCACGACGCCGGAGTTGAAGGTGCCGTCGGCGTTGGGGATCGTGGCGGTGACCAGGCCGCCGCGCATGTCGATGTCGCGGTTGGGCAGGCTGTTGGCCACGATGCACAGGCTGTTGGCCTGGAAGGTGGTCGCCGTGACCCGCAGGCAGGCCGCGCCGGTGCGGTAGTTGGTCCCCAGTTGCGAGCCGGCCACGTTGTTGGCCACGCGCGCGACGATCTGGCCCGCCGCGTTGGTGAACTCGTAATAGCCCGGGGTCCGGTCCAGGTTGTTGATGTTGAGACCATAGCGCTCGCGCGAAGCGGCCGCCGAGGCCAACGACGCCAGGCCCTGCGGCTTGTAGGACTGCCCGCGATAGTCGGACTTTTGCACGCGAACCGCGCCCGTGAAGCCCCACGGGCCGTCCGTGTCGTGGCGCCAGTTCAGCGAAATCGCATCCTGCTGGTAGCGATAGCCGTCGGACGGATCCAGCTCGTGGCTGCCGGACTTGAAGTAGTTCGGGACGGTCTGCTGGCCGCCTTTCATGAACAGGTTCACGTCGCGGCCGAAGCCTGGGATCTCCTCGGGATCCTGGTAGCCGTAGGCCGGCTGCTGGAAGGTCGTCAGTTCGGCGTTCGTGTCGTCCAGGTGCTTCAGGATCACGTTGAACGAGCCCGACCCGCCGCCGCCCTGGTATTCCTTGTAGAGGTTCACCTTGAACTGGCCGCCATGGTTCAGGTCGTAGCCCGGGTTCACCTGGCCGTTGGAGCGGCGATAGAAGCCGCTGATCCCGATGCCGGCGTCGCCCGCCTTGTTGACCCAGCCGTACGAACCGTCGACCTGCTTCCATGACAGGTGAAGGTCTTCGCCCTCGAAGCCGACACGGGCCTGAATGACCCCGCCCGGCTTAACCGCGCCGGTGATGTAATTGAAGGTGGCGCCCACCGACGTCGTCACGCCTGTCGCCGACGAACCGCCGCGAACCGACTCCACGCGGCTGGTCGAGATATCGGCGCGATAGAAGTAGCCGTCCTGGAAGCCGCTGAACTTGAACGGCACCACCGGCAGGCCGTCTTCCAGAATGGTGGTCCAGAAGTAGCCCGAGGTGTTGGCCCCCGTGCCGATGGTCATGCCGCGGGTGAAGACCTCGTTGCGGGCCACCCCGTCGTTGGACTCGACGACGACGCCGGGCATGTCGCGCAGCATGTCGTCGGCGCTGATCGGCGTGAACTTGGACATGTCGTCTTCAGACAGGATGGAGAACGAGACATTCGCCTTCTTGGCTTGCGTCCCGGCCATGACGCCGGTGACGATAATGGTGTCGACGGCGTTGACGTCCGTCTCGGACGGCTTCGGCGTCTGCGCGGCCTGAGCGGCGGCGGGCGCCGACTGTGCGTGCGCCGCGCCCGCGGAGAGCGCGCCGGCGCCGGCCGCGATAGCCAGCACCATGTGAGAAACTTGCAGAGCGCGGCGACCGTCGCGCGCGGGGCTGTGACGACCCATTTTATCCTCCCCTCAGGACGCTTGACCGTCCTACTTGTTGGCTGCCGAGCCGAAGCCACTGTCATGGACACGCTCGATTGTTATCGATAACAGTGTCGTTCTTTGACTGTCAACGGTGTTTTGGCGCGGAGGGACAAGCGTCAAGCGTGCGTGCGGATCGGGCGACAGAGTTGCTCCGAACGGGAAGCGGGAACCACGCCTCGCCATTTGGTATCGATCTCAGCGAATCCTGCGATTCCCGACCAAGCGCCCAACGGCCCGCCCGGAGCGGGGCGCCTCCATGGACGGAATTGGACGTGGCAGGTGGGCGCCAAGAGCGGACTCGAGCACCGCTCCACGCACGCGATATTCAGCCCATCCCACCAAAGGCAGATGCCGACGCTGGTGTGGGGCGATCATGGAGAGACCCATGATGCGCCCAGTGGCGTTTCGGTGGGTCGGAGCGCGACGCGAAAATGGCCGGGATGACTTCAGCGTCTCGCACAACGTCGCGAGGCGACAGGTCTAGAACCGCGACACAAGCCGAACGCCGGTCGTGCGCGGCCGCAGAGGTGTGATGGCCTGGTCGCTGCGCGGGGCGAACGGGTTGCCGAAAGCAAAGGTGTTGGCGTGGCTGTCGAAGGGGTTGTCGACATAGGCGGCAAGGGTCCAGCGGTCGGTTTCAAGCGCCGCGCTGGCCGCCGTCGTCCAGTAGCTGTCCAGGTGTCGTCCGGTGGCCCGATCCAACCCGAGTCGCGCGCGCCCCGTGTGGGCGGTCTGGATGCGAAGTCGCAAGGTGGGGCCCCAGGCCAGAGGTCGGTGATAGTCGATATTGAGATTGGCCGATCCGCTGGAAACCCCCGCCAAGCCCGCGCTGGCGACGGACGCCGGATCCACGCTGAGTCGCGACAGACTGGGATTGTTGACCAGGAGCGCCAAACTTAGATCGAAGTGATCGCTGGCGCGCCAGGCGCCTTCGACTTCAAGGCCGGTATTGTCGCCGTCGCCGACATTGACTGTGTAGCCCAGGCCGTCCGCGAGGTACTGATCGCTCTGGATCGAATCCCACTCGGCATAGAAGGCCGCGGCGCGCATCTGCAGGCGATCATCGAAAGCCTTCAGCTTGACACCAACCTCGTGGTTCCAGAGTTGGTCGGGGCGGTACTGGCGTTGCGGGGCGCCGAAACTCCCAAATACCTGCCCCACCCTCCCGCCGGTATTGAATCCGCCGGGGCGATAGCCTTCCGAAAGCTGCAGATAGACCAACAGCGATGACTTCGGCGCATAGCTGACCAGGATCTTGGGTGAGACCCCGCGCTCGCCGTCTTCCCCTGCGAAGGCGCGGGCCTCCCCTGCCTGGATGACGCTGGATCGGACATCATAGTGGTAGTCGAACCAGCGCAGGCCGGCCGTGGCCGACAGGCTCCACGGCAGGTCCCAAGTGGCTTCGCCGTAGACGGCCGCCTCGCGGATGTCGTCGATGCGCGCTTCCTGATAGCCAGGAGCCCCGCCCGTCGTGGCCGGCGCCATGGCGCTGTCGAAGCGGGCCTCCGTGGTGGAGAAGAAGGCGCCGACAAGGCCATGCAGCCGCCGCCCGGTCGGCGTGGCGTAGGTGACCTCGCCGACCACCAGATCGGTGCTCCGCGCGTCGTCGAAGGCGGCCGGGCCCGTCGGCAGGCCAAACAGGGCCGTCTGGCTCGTGGCGTCATAGCGACTGGAGAAGTCGTGACCCAAGTGCGAAATCGAACCGGTCAACCGGCCCCAGTCTCCGTCACCCGTCAGGGTCACGGAGTACTGGTCGAAGCTGTTGGCATGGGGTTCGCGCACGGCGTTGTCGCGCATCAACGGTCCCAACCGCGCCACACCGTACTGGGTGTCGTGGTTGTGGATCACTTGGTAGTTGGTCACCGCCATGACCTGCCAGGCGGGTGACAGGACGGCCCGAAGCGACAGGCGTGCGCCGTTCCGCTCGGAGGCGTTGACGTCGTTGCGCGTCGGGCCGGCATTGTCGATGTAGCCGGGCGATGTCTCAACGTAGCCCACGGCCCGCATCGCCACCTTTCCCGCCAGCAGCGGAAGATTGATCGTACCCTCCAGCTCGCCGCCCACGCCACCGTGGCGGGTGGTGGAGGCGCCCGCCAGGACCTGACCGGAGATCTCGTCAAGATTGGGCTTGCGCGTGGCCAGTCGAACGACCCCGCCGATCGTACCGCCGCCGTAAAGCGTGCCCTGGGGGCCACGCATGACTTCGACCCGCTCAATGTCGGCCAGCCGCAGATCCGGGTCTGGCGCGTTGTAGGTGATGGGCACCTCGTCAAGATAAAGGGCGACAATCGACTGCGTCTGCCCCGTGAAAGCCCCGTCCGAAAGGCCGCGCAGCAGGATCTTGTCTCGGCCAGGGCCCAGGTTGGTGGTGGTCAGTCCAGCCACCTGAAAGCCGATGTCAGCCAAGCTGGAGGCGCGCTCGCGAGTGATCGCCTCGCCGGAGACCGCCGAGATAGCGTAGGGGGTCCGGCCCGGGAGGTTGGGAAAGCGCTGGGCGGTGATCACGACCTCTCCGAGCGCGACCTCGCCCTCCGCTTCCGCCACGACCGGCGGGGCCAGCCGCGGCGCGTAGGCGGCCGCCGGCGGGAGCTTCGGGAGGGCCCTGCGCACCACGACGGTGCGCTGATCCAGGATCGCGAAGGTGCAGCCCGACCCGGCCAGCACGCGAGAAAGGGCGGTCTCCAGCGACATAAGCCCGGCAATCGTCGGGCTCTCTCCGCGACAGACATCGAGATTGCCGCCCAGCGACACCTCGGCCTGAAGCGCCAGGTCAATCAGGGCCGCGCGCACTGGCTTGCGCGCCACCCGCAGCCGAACCTCGGGCGACGCGGCCTCAGCGGCGGGTCCAAGGCTGAGCGACGCAGCGACAAGCGCGGACAAACCTGCCCATCGCAGCGTGGGCCGACTCACGAAATCCATGACCGACAACTGGCGATCATTGCCCCTTCAGAACGATTTCGTTCGGGCGCGTGACGACAGCCACCCCGCTGAACTGCGCCAATCGCTCGACCATGGCCTGCTGTCGGTCGACGAGGAACACACCGCTGACCTTCACGTTCGCCGCGCTAGGATCGATGCGGATCGGCACGCCTCCATACCGGTTGAAGTCGGCGACCACGTCGGCCAGGGGCGTGTTGTCGTAGATCAGCCGTCCAGCGCGCCAGGCGAACACCGCGTCGGGATCGGCGCCGCGCACCTCCTGGACAGTGGTGCCTTCAGTGTGGAGAACCTGCTGGCCTCTGGTCAACCGCACCTCGCCGCCGCTCGCCTGCGCCACGGCGACGACGCCGCGACGCACGGTCACGGCGGTGCGTCCCTCATGGCGCGAGATGTTGAACTCGGTGCCGATGACTCGAACCCGCTGATCGCCCAAAGCGACCACGAACGGGTTGCCAGGCTTGTGGACGACGTCGAACGCGGCCTGGCCGTCCGCGAGGATGACGTCCCGGTGTCCGGCGCGCATCGTGACGCTGACCCGCGTGTCGGCGCCCAGGGTCAGGCGTGAGCCGTCCGCCAGGGTCACCGCCCGGACCTCGCCCTTGGCGGTGACATAGTCCGTTGGG
The DNA here is from genome assembly GCF_056406095.1 of Caulobacter sp. P1_D6. Classification (NCBI taxonomy): domain Bacteria; kingdom Pseudomonadati; phylum Pseudomonadota; class Alphaproteobacteria; order Caulobacterales; family Caulobacteraceae; genus Caulobacter; species Caulobacter sp. P1_D6. Next base: position 133,064 of record NZ_JBFUAW010000011.1, read on the forward strand.
GCCGAGGGCAGCCATCTGGGCGCCAACACCAGGGCCGCGACGCTGGCGGCGATGGCGCCGCCGGCGATCAGCCAGCGGGTCGGACGTCGTGAGCGCGGCTTGAAGGCCGTGACCGTGGATCTGGGCTCGAGCACCTTGGTGTCGGTGGGGGCGGAAGGCGTCGCCGTGGCGGTCGCCAACAGGGCTTCGGCCGCCGGGTCTTCCAGGTCGAGCCATAGCGCCTCGACCTCCTCATAGGCGAGGCGGTGGGCCGGATCGGCTTCGAGCCAGGTCTGGAAATCAGTCCAGGCGTCGAGGTCGGCGTCGTCCCGCAGGCGGGCGAACCAGTCTGTTGCGGTCTGCAGGATCGGATCGATCGGAGAAGCGGTCATGGGCGGTCACCTGAGGCTTCGCGGCCGAATGCGGGCCAGCCTCTCCGCAACGACGTCGCCGACCAACCTTCGCCTCCCCGGTTTGTCGGGGGGTGATGCAGATTAGCCGCACTCATCGGATCACCCTGGAATGAAGATGGCTCAGGGCCAAGCTGATCTGCTTTTCAACCAAGCTTTTTGAGATGCCCAAGGCGGCGGCGGTCTGGGCGTACGACAGACCGTCGATCTTGTGGAGCTTGAAAATCCGTTGGGCGCGCGGCGAAAGCGTCGTCAGGGCGGCCATGACCTTGTCCAGCCGCTGTCGCGCGATGACGGCCGATTCCGCGTCGGGCGCGTCGGCGACATCCACGGGTCCCACCGAGGTCTGGTGCGTGCTGCGCCAGTCGGCGTCACGCGCGCCGGCGCGGCGACGCTGGCGCAGGCGGTCCAGCATCAGGTTGGAGGCTAGCCGATAGAGAAAGGCCGGCGGATTGTTCACCGGCTCGTCCTGCAGGGCGATGACCTTCAGATAGAGGTCCTGCACGAGATCCTCGACATCGGCGTCGGGACCCAGCTTGGCCAGGAAGAACCGCCGCATGTCGTCGCGGCGTTCAAGATAGGACGCCAGAAGAGGCGATTGGCTCTGCACCGGCGGCTCTTCAGCAGGATGTCAATTGAGGAACGGTCCAACGCAGGGCCACGGCGAGATCCAATGAGGCTGGCGCGGTCTTGGGAGCCGCCTGTTGCGAAGCTTGTCGGGATAAGGTTCACGGCGAAATGTCACAACTATGGCCATCTGTTCCGACAAAACCGGCGCATGCGGCTGACCAGCAACCCTTAGAACGCGAACGCTTCGCGATCACCTTCCACGATCATGTTGCGAGCGCCTGCCAGGGCCGACCGGAGGGCTATGGGGCCAGACCATTGAGGTCAACGCAACCGGAAAGCCGCCGCCCCAAAGCCAAGGATGAATTCGGTGAGTGGGCGATGGCTGCGTGGCGTCATTGGGTCATGGCCTCACGGAGTATCGCTCATGAACGACGCCCTCTTCGCTCGCGGCTTCCTGACCGATGGCGATGTCGCCTATCTGATCTCCAGCAACGCGGGCCTGGCTCGGTCCAAGCTGCACCGTTCGACCAAAATCTGTGACTTGCAACTTCCGTTGGAGGCCTATTACGCGGTGCTGGTCGCGATCGAGGATCATTTCGACATCGAGATCGACGACCTGGTCGGCGCCGACTGCGACACCCTCGGAGCGCTGATGGACCGCCTCAAGGATCGCGTTGCCCGTTCCCGGAGTCCTGTCGCCCTGGCCGGATGAAGAGCAGTTGATCAATGCAGTACAAGCAGAGCCGACCGCCAGCAGCGCCACCCCGCGCATAGAATAGGCCATGCCCTAAACTGCGCTCGTCATCGGGCAGTCGGCCCGAGCGTCGACGAACTGCGCGCATTGACGTTGTCCGTGCGGTCGAGTTCGGCGGGGCGAACCTCGCCAGACGATCTGACCGCCCAGCGTCGAGCGCCCGATGGTGCGCAACGGTTTGAAGATCGCGGGGATCGTAGCGTGGGCCGCGGCCATCTCAGTGACTGTCTGGAGCAGTGTCGGCGGACGCGGCGGGCGCTTCGCCGGCCGTCGGCGCGGCGGCGGCGCCTCCTCCGCCGCCTTGTGGTCGCATAGCCGAACCGATCTGGCCGAACAGGTCGACCGCGCCCTGGATGTTCTCGATCTCGCCGCCCGGCTTGATGTCGTCGGTTGCGCCGCCAGGCGTGATCGCCACGTGGACGCTGCCCAGCAGGCTGTCGCTGGTGATCTTGGCGGTGGAGTCCGAGGGCAGCTTGATGTCCGGATCCAGGCTGAGCGTGGTCACCGCCAGATAGGTCTTGGGGTCCAGTCTGATTTCCGAAACGGTGCCGACCTCGACGCCCGCCACGGTGACGGCCGCGCCCGGCGCCAGCGATCCGACTTGGCCGAACTTGGCCGTGACGTCATAGCCGCCCGGCTTGCCGCCCACGCCGCCCACCGTCAGCGAGAAGACCAGAACCCCCACCGCGAGGACGAGGACGAGGAGACCCATCAGGGTCTCGGCCCATTGTTCGTGCAACCCCATATCCTTTCGAAATCCGGCAAGGCCGCCCGCCCGACGGCCGGCCCGTCGTTGTCTACCGCCCGGCGGGACGCTGGGCGGTGCGCCGCGGTTGGGAGATCAGCACGTCAATATTGCCGCCGGGCCTGGGCGCCGCGGGCGCAGCCGTCGCAAGGGGAAAGCGGCGTCTGTCCATGGTGAACTCTTCTATTCATGTGACGCGGCGCAGCGCCGTTCTGCCCAATGACGCCGCCGCCCCACAGCCCCCTCACACAATTGTCGCCGCGCGTCAGGCCGGCTCACGCAGGAACGCCCGGAGCGCGTTATCCCCGCCTGGCCCGGAGCGTTTCGGCGACACAGAGCGTCTCCTCACCGAGGGGCCAGCCGGCCCAACATCGCGCGCGGCATCCACTGCGCCGGAGCGGACACCCACGACGTTGGCGATGGTCGGACGGGTTCGCACCGGCGCTCACGACGAATCCGCCGCTGGGGCGCGCGTCGAAACAACCGAGCGGGCCAGCCTTCAGCGGCCCTTTTCTTCTCGACCTTTGCCGACCAGGGCCGCCGGGCTCAGGTCAGAAAGGGAAACTCGGGGAAACTTTGGGAAACCCCCGGGAACGCGGAGGGTGTGGCGCGCCCTGCTGGATTCGAACCAGCGACCGCTCGCTTAGAAGGCGAGTGCTCTATCCAGCTGAGCTAAGGGCGCGGACCCCGAGGGGAAACTTGAAGCCGAACGCCTAGTGCGTCCAGGGTTGCTTGCGGCCGGCGGCGAAGTTGTCGGCGTAGGCCTTGATGATCCGCTTGGGGGTCTTGGGCTCGAACAGCTGGAACGAGATCTCGTGACGCTGGGCGTAGGCCACGGCCTCGTCGCGGGTCTCGAAGTTCAGGCGCACCTGGCCGTTCATGTCGCTCGACTGGGTCCAGCCCATCAGCGGGTCGGAACGTCTGGCCGAGGCCGGTTCGAACTCCAGCACCCAATCCTTGGTCTTGGCCTTGCCGGACTGCATGGCGGTCTTGGCGGGGCGGTAGATGCGCGCGAGCATGAAAGCCTCTCCGGTCGATCGTCACCCCTTGTGGAAAGGGGGTCTAGGTGGTCGGAGCGGCAGGATTTGAACCTGCGACCCTCTGGTCCCAAACCAGATGCGCTACCAGGCTGCGCTACGCTCCGAAACACCGAGCGGGTGCTCTACAGGGCTTCGTCGCCGGGAGCAAACGGAACGGGCGCCCTTCAGCCCTTCGGGAAGATTTTGTTGAGCACCCGGTCGCCCGGCAGGATGCCCAGCTGGGCGGCGCGGCCGCCGGGGATTTCGAGCACGCCGCGAATGATCCCGCCCGAGGGCAGCGGCGTCTCGTCGTGCGGCACGGCGTTGCGGGCGATCGACAGCACCCGGCCGTCGGGCGCGATGTAGAGGATGTCCAGCGGGATCAGAGTGTTCTTCATCCAGAACGCCGCCCGCTGGGGCGGATTGTAGGGGAACAGCATGCCGCGGTCGGGGGCCAGCGACTTGCGGAACATCAGCCCCCGCTGCTGCTCGGCCTTGGTGACTGCCAGTTCGACGGTGAACTTGACCCGTCCCCGGCTGGTCAGGATTTCGACCGTGTCGAGCTTGGCCGAGGATGCGGCCGCGGCGGGCCTGGGCTTGGCCTGCCGGGCCTGGACCGGAGCGGCGATCAGGGCGCTCGAGATCAGGGCAAGGGCGACCAGCGCCAGGGCGTGTCGCCCGATCGTCTTCAGGCCGATCGTCGTCATCAAGCTCACGCGCGCCTCATCATCCTCGCCGCGTCCCGCGACGCGGCGATCCTACGACGTCACGCGCCGATGGCGAAAGTCAGTCTTCTCCCGGGGTGATCTCGGCCACCACCAGGCCCTTGGGGCCCTCGGCGAAGCGCACCATCACGTCGTCGCCGGGCTGCAGGTCTTCCAGCCCCCCGCGACGCAGGGTCTCGATGTGCACGAAGATGTCGCCCGGCTGGCCGTCGCGAACGACGAAGCCGTAGCCCTTGGTGCGGTTGAACCACTTGACCTTGGCGCGCTCGGCCGGCCCCACCGGCTCCAGCGTCTGGCGGCCGCTGTCGACGCCCGATCGGAAGTGGTCGCGACGCAGGCCCATGCCGCCGTCGCCGAACGACCGCTTGGGCCGCTCCATCGGCGCGCTGGCGGCGCTTTCGTCCAGATCCACGACCTCGGACACCTGCCAGCCCTTGGGACGCTTGACCACGTCGCAGACGATGATGGCGCCTTCCAGCGCGGTCTCCCGACCACAGTTGCGCAGGGACGTGACGTGCAGCAGCACGTCCTTCAGGCCCGTCTGGCCCGGATCGTCGGGGACGATGAAACCGTACCCCTTCCCCGTATCAAACCACTTCACGCGACCGCTGATACGCACGAATTCCTCATGCGATCCCGAGTCCTCGAAATCGAAACCAGACATTCCGCCCCTCTGGCTCGCCCAGACAGCCCAGGGGGCGAGCACCACAGAATAACACTGTTCTCGCGATAGGAGAGCCGTCAATAACCAATTGACGTCACAGGGCCATTGGAACCCCCGCGCGACATTTCGTCGCAGCGGCTAGACCGACATAAACCTGAAATGTCCGTGGTGGGTGGTAGTCCCTAGGGGAGTCGAACCCCTCTCTCCAGAATGAAAATCTGGCGTCCTAACCGATAGACGAAGGGACCACGGCGCCTGCATTAGGCGGGTATTCGCATGTAAAGTCTAAGTAGGCTTCGCGGTGGTAGTCCCTAGGGGAGTCGAACCCCTCTCTCCAGAATGAAAATCTGGCGTCCTAACCGATAGACGAAGGGACCACGTGGCCGCGAAGAGCAGGCGATATACAAAGCTTCCCCCCAGGGCGCAAGCGACTGAGAGCAGTTTTTTCAAGTCATTCGCATGCGGGGGTCGGCGACGTCCTCGATCTCCAGCTGCACCCCTTCACGGCCCATATAATCGTCCGGTTTCAGACGGCCCACGACGTGCAGCGCGCCGCCGCCGGCCAGCAGGCGCTCGCCCAGGGAGGTCTCGGCCGAGCGCCAGGAGATCGCCTTGATTCGGTCGCCCGACGGTCCGACCAGGTCGACGCGCACGTGGCCGCCCTTCATCGCCATCATCCGCTCGGGGCGAACGCCGGCCAGGGCGAACATCGGCTCGGGATTGCCGGGACCGAATGGCGCGAGCTGCTGGAACTCCGTCCAGAGGGCGCGATTGGCGGCCCGGGGCTGGACCAGGGCGTCGATATCCACGCCCTCGACGCCCACCGCCTCCATCTCGCCGGCCAGGCGCTCTTCCAGGAAGGCGCGGAACTCTGGGATGGAATCCGGACGGATCGACAGGCCCGCCGCCATGGCGTGGCCGCCGCCGGCCATCAGCAGGCCCGCCTCGAACGCCGCCTGGATCGCCGCGCCCAGGTTGACGCCGGGCTGCGAGCGGCCCGAGCCCTTGCCGACATTGGCGGCGCGATCGATGCCGATCACCACCACCGGCTTGCGATAGCGCTCGCGCAGGCGGCCGGCGACGATGCCGATCACCCCGGGGTGCCAGCCCTCCCCGGCCACCACGATCACCGGGGCGTCGGGATTGAAGTTGCTGCCGCGCTCCAGCATCGCGGCGGCTTCCTCGACCACGCCCGCCTCGACCGCCTTGCGCTCGGTGTTGAGGCCGTCCAGCTCCTCGGCCAGGGCCTGGGCCTCGATCGGGTCGTCCGTGGACAACAGGCGGGCGCCGAGGTCGGAACGACCGATCCGTCCGCCGGCGTTGATCCGCGGGCCTAGAATAAAGCCGGCGTGGAACACCGAGGCCGGACCGGAGCCTTTGCCCACCTCGAACAGCGCTTTCAGGCCCGGATTGCCCCAGCTGGACATGGTCCGCAGGCCCAGGGTCGTCAGGGCGCGGTTGAAGCCAACGAGCTGGGTGACGTCGCAGACCTCGCCCATGGCCACTAGGTCCAGCCATTGGCGCAGGTCCGGCTGCGGGCGGTCCTCGGTGAACAGGCCGCGCTTGCGGGCCTCGCGGTTCAGGGCGGCCAGCAGGACGAAGGTCACGCCGGCGGCGGCCAGCACCCCCTGCCCGCTCTGGCAGCCCGGACGGTTGGGATTGACCACGGCGGCGGCGGCCGGCGGGTCCTCGCGCATCAGGTGGTGGTCGATCACCACCACTTCGAGGCCGATGGTGGCGGCGCTGGCGATGGCGTCATAGGCCGCCGCCCCGCAGTCCAGGGTGACGACCAGCTCGGCGCCGGTGTCGCGGATGGTCTTGAAGGCCGCCGGGCTGGGGCCGTAGCCCTCGGTCAGGCGATCGGGAATGTAGATGGGCAGCTCGACGCCCATGTAGCGGAACCAGCGCACCAGCTGGGCGGCGCTGGTGGCGCCGTCGACGTCGTAGTCGGCGAACACCATGGTCGAGCGGCCGCTTTCAAGCGCGTCGATCAGGATCTCGGCGGCCCGGTCCATGTCGGTGAAGCTGGACGGATCGGGGAACAGCGCCTTCAGCGTCGGCCGCAGATAGTGCTCGGCCGCGTCGACGCCCACGCCGCGCGAGGCCAGGGCCCGGGCCAGGGGCTCGGACAGGCCGTGGACCTGCTGGTGGCTGCGCGCCGCCGCCGCGTCGCCCGGCCGCTCACGCCAGGCCCGGCCGCTGATCGAACGGGAGACGTCGAGGAAGTGGCCCGTCTCGAGCGGGATGTGTCCGTCGGCGGCCATGGCTCAGCCCTCCCGCGCGGGAAAGCGGCCGGAAATGCGGAGCTTGGCTGTCGTGGTCATCTCCCGAACCTACGCCTGTTGGCGGATTCGCTCCATGCGGCGCGAGCGTGGAAGATAGGGCGCGGGTGCGTCAGAAACGGACGCGCCACCGGGGGACATGCCCTTGCGGCGTGTCCCCATCGGCAGGCGCGGCGCTTGTACAGGGGACACGCCACAAGGGCATGTCCCCGGCTTAAGCCGACAACTCCGCCACCAACACCACCTCGTTGGCCGAACCCAACACCACCGGCACGCGCTGGTGCAGCTTGGTCGGCTGGATGTCGAGGATCGGGTTCACGCCGTCGGTCGACTGGCCGCCGGCTCGCTCGACGATCAGCGACATCGGGTTGGCTTCGTAGAGCAAGCGCAGCTTGCCCGGCTTATCTGGCTCGCGGGCGTCCCACGGGTACATGAAGATCCCGCCGCGCATCAGGATGCGGTGGACGTCGGCCACCATCGAGGCGACCCAGCGCATGTTGAAGTTCTTGCCGCGCGGGCCCGACTTGCCTTGCAGGCAGCCGTCGATATAGGCGCGCACCGGCGCGGCCCAGTGGCGCTGGTTGGACATGTTGATCGCGAACTCGGCGGTGTCGGCCGGGATCGACACGGTCTGGTGGGTCAGCCGCCAGGCGCCGTCGGCGTCCAGCGTGAAGCCGACCACGCCCTTGGACAGGGTCAGCACCAGCATGGTCTGGGGCCCGTAGACCGCATAGCCGGCGGCGACCTGCTGGCGGCCGGGCAGCAGGAAGTCGGCCTCGGTGGGCGCGACGCCGGCCGGCGCGGGCAGGATCGAGAAGATCGTGCCGACCGACACGTTGACGTCGATATTGCTGGAGCCGTCCAGCGGATCGAAGGTCACCAGGAAGCCGCCGACGGCCCCGGTGGTCTCGATCACCTCCAGCTCCTCGGACGCCAGACCCGCCACCAGCGGACAGTCGTTCAACGCGTCGCGCAGGATGTCGTTGGTGATGATGTCGAGCTTCTTCTGCTCTTCGTCCTGGACGTTGACCCGGCCGGCCGCGCCCAGGCTGCCGGAGATCGCGCCCGAGGCCACGACCTTGCTGATCTGGGCGCAGGCGCCGGCGATCGCGGTGACGACGGCCTTCACCTCGTCGCCAGCGGGCTCCTGGGCGAGCCATCCGGCGAGATCGGTCAGCGTGGTCATACAGGGCCTCGTAGGGAGAAAAGGATTCGCGGGCGACCTTAGCGGAAGGCCGGGGCCTTTTCCGCCGATTGATCGGAAAAGGCCTCTAAATCATGGCTTTGACGCAGTTTGACGACGACGGCGGCAGCCTCGTCGAAAAATGCCCCTAGGCTTTCCGCTTCATGCGCACTTCGCGCACCGTGCCGGTCGACGAGTTCATGACCAGCGTATGGGTGTGGACGAAACCGTCCTTGTAGGTCACCCCGTCCAGCAGGTTGCCCCAGGTGACGCCGGTGGCCGCGAAGATCGCGTCGTCGCGGACGATCTCGTGCAGGTCGTACTTCTTGTCGAGCTCGGTGATGCCCCACTTGGCCGCCCGGGCGCGCTCGTCGCCGTTGCGGAACAAGAGGCGGCCCTGGAACTGGCCCCCGACGCATTTCAGCGCCGCGCAAGCGAGCACGCCCTCGGGCGCGCCGCCGGAGCCGACATAGAGGTCGATGCCGGTCGAGGGATCGGTCGTGGCGATCACGCCGGCCACGTCGCCGTCGGTGATCAGATAGACCCGCGCGCCCACCGAGCGGACGCTGGCGATGATCTCGGCGTGACGGGGGCGGTCCAGCACGCAGACGGTGATGTGCTCGGGATCGACGCCCTTGGCGGCGGCCACGGCCCTGATGTTGTCGGCGGGCGACTTGTCCAGGTCGATCACCCCGGCCGGCAGGCCCGGTCCGCAGGCGATCTTGTCCATGTAGGTGTCGGGGGCGTTCAGCAGGCTGCCCTTGGGCGCCCAGGCCATGACGGCCAGCGCGTTGGGCATGGCCTTGGCCGTCAGGGTGGTGCCTTCCAGCGGGTCCAGGGCGATGTCGATGGCGGGGCCCTGCCCCGTGCCGACCTTCTCGCCGATATAGAGCATGGGCGCTTCGTCGCGCTCGCCCTCGCCGATCACGATCTCGCCGTCGATCGCCAGTTCGTTCAGAGCGTTGCGCATGGCGTCGACGGCGGCCTGGTCAGCCGCGATCTCGTCGCCCCGGCCCACCATCGTCCACGAGGCGATGGCGGCGGCTTCGGTCACGCGGACCGCGTCCAGGACCAGCGAACGGTCCAGGGTCTTCGAACTCATCAACGTCTCCCAGCCTATGCGAGGCTTTCCTTGCCGACCGCTTGGCGCGGTTCTCAGATGCGCGCGACGCGCAAAAGGCGGGGACGCTCTAGCACGGCGTGCAGTTTTTCGATGCGACTAATCGCGTCGAGGAGATTGGATTCGGGAGTCGCATGCGTGACGAGCACGATCGGAACGCCCCCCGCGCCCTCGACGGGTTTCTGCAGGAAGCTGTCGATCGAGACCGTGCATTCGGCCAGGGTCTCGGAGATGGCGGCGATGGCGCCGGGCTCGTCGCGGACCATGATCCGCAGATAGGCCTTGCCCACCGAACGGGCCGGATCGACGGCCACGAACGGCTTCAGCTGGCCGGCCGGAGCCTGGAACACCGGGCGCTTGGCGCCGGTCATCACGTCGGCGATGTCGGCGGCCACGGCGGCGGCGGTCGGGCCCGCGCCCGCGCCCGGCCCCTGGATGAAGATCCGGCCGATCCGCTTGCCCTCGATGAACAACGCGTTGAGCGCCCCGCCGGCCTGGGCAAGCGGATGCTCCAGCGGGACCAGCGACGGATGCACCTTCACCGACACGCCGTCGTCGCTCTTGGCGGCGCCGGCCACCAACTTGATGCGGTAGCCGAGGTCCTTGGCCAGCTTGATGTCCAGCAGTTCGACGTCGCTGATGCCCTCGATCTCGGCGGCGCCGAAGTCGGGGGCGCAGCCGAAGGCCAGGGCGGCCAGGATGCTGATCTTGTGGCCGGCGTCGAAGCCGCCGACGTCCATGGTCGGATCGGCCTCGGCATAGCCCAGGCCCTGGGCCTCGCGCAGCACGTCGGCGAAGTCGCGGCCGGTCTTCTCCATCTCGCTGAGGATGAAGTTGCAGGTGCCGTTGAGGATGCCGGCCACGCCGATCACCTCGTCGCCGACCATGGCCTCGCGCAGCATCTTAACGGCCGGCGTGCCGCCCATGACGGCCGCTTCGAACAGCAGCGGCGCGTCGTTGGCCTCGGCCAGGGCGGCCAGTTCCGCGCCATGCTCGGCGATAAGGGCCTTGTTGGCGGTGACCACCGGCTTGCCCAGCTTCAGGGCGGCCTCGACGGCGGCCTTGGCCGGGCCGTCGCTGCCGCCGACCAGTTCGACGAACAGGTCGACGTCCGGCGACGAGGCCAGGGCGACCGGATCGTCGAACCAGGTCAGGCCCGAGATGTCGACCGTGCGCGGCCGCGACTTGGAGCGGGCCGAAACCGCCGTCACCACGGCCCGATCGCCGGCGGGGGCGAAGTCCGGTTGCTCGGCCAGGAACTGCAACAGCCCTCCGCCGACGGTGCCGAGGCCGGCGACGCCGACGCGCCAGGTTTTCTGGGTCATGCTTGCATTCCTAGTTCGATCGGCCGTGCGACGCCCCTACCCTTTCGGGTCGGCGGCTCAGACCTGTTCCATCTTGTTGTGCGCCTTGGCCAGGATGGTGTCGGCGTTGGCGATGAACTTCTTGACGTTGCGGGCGGCCTGCTTGATCCGCTGCTCGTTCTCGACGAGGCCGATGCGGACATAGCCCTCGCCGTATTCGCCGAAGCCGATGCCGGGAGCCACGGCGACGCCGGCCTCCTCGATCAGCAGGCGCGAGAACAGCATCGAGCCGGCGGCTTCGAACTGCGGGGGGATCTTGGCCCAGGCGAACATCGAGGCCGGCGGATTGGGAATTTCCCAACCGGCGCGTTTCATCGACGACACCAGGGTGTCGCGACGGCCTTTATAGATGGCGCGGATCTCGTCGACGCAGTCCTGGGGGCCGTTCAGCGCGGCGGCCGCGGCCACCTGCACCGGGGTGTAGGCGCCGTAGTCCAGGTACGACTTCACCCGGGCCAGGGCCGCGCAGATGCGGGCGTTGCCGACCACCATGCCCACGCGCCAGCCGGCCATGGCGTAGGTCTTCGACAGCGAGTTGACCTCGACGGCGATGTCCTTGGCCCCGTCGACCTGCAGGATCGAGGGCGGCGGGTTGTTGTCGAAATAGATCTCGCCATAGGCCACGTCGCTGATCACCAGCAGCTCGTGCTTCTTGGCTAGGGCGACGGCGTCCTTGTAGAAGTCCAGGTCCACCCACTGGGCGGTCGGGTTGGACGGATAGGACAGGATCAGCACGCTGGCGGGCGGCACCGAGTGCTTGGCCGCGCGGCTGATGTTGGACAGGTACTGCTCAGGGCTGAGGGCCGGCACGTGGCGGATGACGCCGCCGGCCATGATGAAACCGAAGGCGTGGATCGGATAGGCCGGGTTCGGGCAGATGACCACGTCGCCCGGGGCGGTCAGGGCCTGGGCCAGGTTGGCGAAGCCTTCCTTGGACCCCAGGGTGGCGATCACCTCGGTGTCGGGGTTCAGCTTCACGCCGAACCGGCGGCCGTAGTAGCCGGCCATGGCCTTGCGCAGGCCGGCGATGCCCTTGGACGCCGAATAGCGGCCGGCCTTCGGGTCGCGCGCGGTTTCGATCAGCTTGTCGACGATGTGCTTGGGCGTGGGCATGTCGGGATTGCCCATCCCGAAGTCGATGATGTCGGTGCCCTCGGCGCGCAGGCGCGCCTTGATCTTGTTCACCTCTTCAAAGACGTAGGGCGGGAGGCGACGGATACGGTGGAAATCGGAGGTCATGGAATGCTCATTGCGCCGCAGCGGCGCGCCGGGAGCGGATGTCGGGCATGGATAGACCCCGGGCGGGGTATAGCCAAGCCAGTTACGGGAATTTTATGCCTCCGTCGCCCTATTGGGGCTTGGACGGAGGCGCAGTAGCTCGGTCGCGCGCCGCCTTTGCGAAGGCTTCGGTCGCGGCGCGGTCGGCGTCGGTGGGGATGTCGCTCGGCGGGGCCTTGCCCAGCTTGCGGGCCTTGGACGCGTAGCCTTCGGTGTCGGACAGGGTCCAGGTGCCGGGCGCGGTGTCGCGCTTCAGCTTGTCGGCGGCCACCTTTTCGGCGCCGACGGCCTTCTTGAACTCGACGGGCGTGCGCACGTCGGTCGGGATCGGCGGAATGTCGATGAAGCGCGGCAGGTCGGCGTGCTTGGAATCCTTGGCCGCGGCGTTGGCGGCGGCGGCCACGGGCGAGCTGGGATCGGCCGGCGGCGGCGAGAACGGCGACATCGAGGACATCGACGACGCGCACGCGGTCAGTCCCGCCAGCAGGCCCACAGTCAGGCTGACTTGGGCCGCGCCGCGAAAGAGTACGCCGAGACGCACGATTTTACCGGTTTCGTCGTTCATCTTGTCTCAGGTCTTATGCGATGATCGCGGCGAGCGAAAGGCCATCCACGCCGCCAAGGTGAGATGGCCCAAGACAAGACGGCGGAAGGAAGTCCATGGCCACGACCGAAACCTCCCCCAAACCGCGCAAAAAGCCCGCCGCCAAGGCGGACGCGGCGCCGAGCGCCGCCAAGGCCAAGAGCAAGGCCGCGCCGAAGGTTCCGCCGAAAGTCGATCCGCAACCGGACTCCCGCGCCCGGGCCGCCGAATCGGCGACCCGGGCCGGACGCGCCGAGCCGCCGCCGGTTTCCAGCGCCCTGCCCGACTTCGAGGCCTTCCTGTCGCCCGACCAGCGCCAGATGCTGGAGACTCTGTCGGCCAATCTGGCCCGCGCCGCCGTCACCGCCCAGGGCGCGATCGCCGAGGCCGCCCTGCGCCAGGCCGACCGTCCCGCCGCCCTCAGCCCCGATCCCTTCCACGTCGGTCCGGCCTTCAACGAGGTGATGACCAGCCTGGCCGCCCAGCCCGACCGGCTGCTGCGCGCCCAGGCCGATCTGTTCAGCCGCTACATGGATCTGTGGCAGTCCGCCGCCCGCAAGATGACCGGCGAGCCGACCCAGCCCGTGGTCTCCCCCGCCCAGGGCGACAAGCGGTTCAGCGACCCTGACTGGGCGTCCAACCCGATGTTCGACATGATGAAGCAGAGCTATCTGCTATCGTCGAACTGGCTGAACGACCTGGTCTCGCAGGCGCAGGGCGTGGATCCGAACGTCAAGCGCCGGGTCGAGTTCTTCACCAAGATGCTGACCGACGCCTTCTCGCCGTCGAACTTCCTGATTTCCAATCCCGCCGCCCTGCGCGAGGTGATGCAGAGCAAGGGCGAGAGCCTGGTGCGCGGCATGGAGAACTTCGCCGCCGACCTGGAGCGCGGCGGCGGGCAGCTGGCGATCAGCCAGACGGACCTGGCCAAGTTCAAGGTCGGCGAGAACGTCGCCACGGCGCCGGGCAAGGTGGTCTACCAGAACGACATCCTGCAGCTGCTGCAGTTCGCGCCGACCACCGAGACGGTGCACGAGATCCCGCTGCTGATCTTCCCGCCGTGGATCAACAAGTTCTACATCCTGGACCTGCGGCCCGAGAACTCGATGATCCGCTGGCTGACGGCCCAGGGCTTCACGGTGTTCGTGGCCTCGTGGGTCAATCCCGACAGCCGCCAGGCCGACAAGACCTTCGAGGACTACATGTTCGAGGGGATCTATGACGCCACCCAGCAGGTCATGACCCAGACCGGCGTCAACAAGGTCAACACCGTCGGCTACTGCATCGGCGGCACGCTGCTGTCGTGCGCCCTGGCCCACATGGCCGCCAAAGGGGATAAAAGGATAAGTTCGGCCACCTTCTTCGCCGCCCAGCAGGATTTCTCCGAGGCCGGCGACCTGCTGCTGTTCACCGACGAGGCCTGGATCAAGACCATCGAGGAGCAGATCGACCGCCAGGGCGGCTACCTGCCCAGCCAGTCCATGGCCGACACCTTCAACAGCCTGCGCGGCAACGACCTGATCTGGTCGTTCTTCATCAACAACTACCTGATGGGCAAGGAGCCGCGGCCGTTCGACCTGCTGTTCTGGAACGCCGACCAGACGCGCATGCCCAAGGCGCTGCACCTCTACTACCTGCGCAACTTCTACAAGGACAACGCCCTGACCCAGGGCCGCCTGACCCTGGGCGACGAGAAGCTTGACCTGTCGAAGGTCAAGACGCCGATCTATGTGCAGTCGTCCAAGGACGACCACATCGCCCCCTATCGCAGCGTCTATCGCGGCGCGCGGGCGTTCGGCGGGCCGGTGACCTTCACCATGGCTGGCTCGGGCCATATCGCCGGGGTGATCAACCATCCGGACGCCAACAAGTACCAGCACTGGACCAACGAGCACCTGCCCGGCTCGGTCGAGGGCTGGCGAGCCGGCGCGGTCGAGCATCCCGGCTCGTGGTGGCCGCACTGGGCGACCTGGCTGAAGGCCAAGTCGGGCAAGCAGGTCCCAGCCCGCGACCCGGCCAAGGGCGTCCTCAAGCCGATCGAGGACGCCCCCGGCAGCTATGTGCGGGTGCGGTCGAACGCGGCCAGCTAGATCAGGCCCACTTCGTAGGCCAGCTCGACCGGCATCGCCTCGGCGCGGTCGATCAGCGGCTGCACGCGTTCCAGGTGCTCGGTGAAACGCGGATCGCGGCGAAAACGCTCGGCGTCCTGGGCCGTGTCGAACGACGAGATCAGCACCACCACGCCCTTGGCCGGCGACTGCAGCATCCGGCTGCCGCGCACGCCCTGGACCTGGCCGCGCACCCGCATGAACTGATCGTGCTGCAGGGCGACGAACTCGTCGAACTTGCCGGGCTTGGTCTGGATGATGCTGACGCTGAAGACCGGCGGATCGGACAAGGCGGCGGCGACCGCGGCGCGGTCGGGGACGGTCAGAGTGGTCATGCTGGCTCCTGAAGGGCGTTGCCGTGGAAGGAGCCCCCCGTGTAAAACCTCAACCAAAGTTGAGGTCAAGCGCGAATGTCCAAGCCCGATTTCGCCGTCCCGGGCGGCACGCTGAGCGTCGGCGAAGTGGCCCGGCGCAGCGGCGTGGCGGTCTCGACCCTGCATTTCTACGAGACCAAGGGCCTGATCTTCAGCCTGCGGACCGAGGGCAACCAGCGCCGCTATCCGCGCGGAATCCTGCGCCGGGTGGCGGTGATCAAGGTCGCCCAGCGCACCGGCATCCCCCTGGCCTCGATCCAGGCGGCGCTGGCGGCCCTGCCCCAGGGTCGAGCGCCGACCGCCGAGGACTGGGCCGAGCTGTCGCGCGCGTGGCGGGCCGAACTGGACGAGCGCATCCGGAGCCTCACCCAGCTTCGCGACCAGCTGGACGACTGCATCGGCTGCGGCTGCTTGTCCCTGAAGACCTGCCCGCTGCGAAACCCGCAGGACGCCCTGGGCGCCCAGGGGGCCGGGCCGCGCCTTCTGGAGCCCGACGCGGGCTAGCGCCACGTCGTCGACCCATGTTCGCCTAAAACTCGCCGGGATTCTGGTGGAGCTTTCCGGACATGGGACTCAACCGCCGGACCGCACTAGGGATGCTGGTCGCGACGCCGATCTTCGGCGTGGGCGAGGTCTTGGCGCGTCCGGTTCCGGCGTCCGGCGGCGAACGCCTGGCCCAAGCCGCGCGTGAGCAGGTGGGCGTCACCAAGGCCTACGATCCCAGCTATCGCGCCATCCCCTACCCCAACGGCGACGTGCTGCGCTCGACCGGCGTCTGCGCCGACGTGGTTGTGCGCGCCGCGCGCGACGCCTGGCGGGCCGACCTGCAGCAGCTGATCCATGAGGACATGACTCGAAGTTTCGACGCCTACCCCTCGCGGCGCGCCTGGGGGCTGAAGGGGCCGGACTCCAACATCGACCATCGCCGGGTGCTGAACCTGGAGACCTACCTGACCCGCCAGCGCGCCCGGGTGGCGGCCGCGCCGCCCAAGGCCGCCGGCGACAGCTTCGACGACCCGCGCCCCGGCGACATCCTGACCTGGCGGGTCTGGGGCGGTCGCCCGCACATCGGCGTGGTCAGCGAAGGCCCCGAGCGGGTGCGGATCGTCCACAACATCGGCTGGGGCGCCAAGGAGGAGCCACTGTGGATGTTCAAGCTCCACACGGCGGTGGGGCACTATCGCTGGCGGGCGTGAGGCGCCCGAGACGCGGAGCCTAGAGCCCCGCGCCTTCCTTCAGGCCCAGCATCAGGTTCAGGTTCTGGACCGCTGCGCCGGACGCGCCCTTGCCCAGGTTGTCAAGCAAAGCCACCAGGCGGACCTGGCCGCTGTTTTCCGAGCCGAACACGAACAGCTTCAGGCGGTTGGTGTTGTTCAGCCCCTCGGGATCCAGCGTGACCAGGCTCTTGGCCTCGTGCAGCGACGCCACCTCGACAAAGGCTTCGCGGGCGTAGTGGTCGGCCAGGGCCTCGTGGATCTCGGTCATCGAGACGCTGCCGTTCAGCATGCCCAGATGCAGGGGCAGCTCGACCAGCATGCCCTGGGCATAGCGCCCCACGGCCGGGGTGAAGATCGGCCGGGTCAGCAGGCCGCCGTGGGCCTGGATCTCGGGCAGGTGCTTGTGGTTCAGCCCCGTGGCGTAGATCCGGTACGGAACCTTGGTGTAGTTGGGCGAGCTCTCGTCCTCGAACTCGGCGATCATCGCCTTGCCGCCGCCGCTGTAGCCCGACACGGCGTTGAACGAGATCGGCAGGTCGGCCGCGATGATGTCGGCGCTGACCAGCGGCCGGGCCAGGGCGATGGCGCCGGTCGCGTAGCAGCCGGGGTTCGACACCCGGGTCGACTTGGCGACCTTGCCGCGTTGCTCCTCGTCCAGTTCGGGGAAGCCGTAGGTCCAGCCGGCCGCGGTGCGGTGGGCGGTCGAGGCGTCGATCACCTTGACCTTCGGGTCCTCGATCAGCGCCACGGCTTCCTTGGCCGCGTCGTCAGGCAGGCACAGGATCACGGCGTCGGCGCCGTTCAGCATCGCCTTGCGAGCCTCCGGGTCCTTGCGCTTGTCAGGATCGATCGAGACCAGCTGCAGGTCCTTGCGGCCGACCAGACGCTCACGGATCTGCAACCCGGTGGTGCCTGCTTCGCCGTCGATGAAGACCTTGGGGGCCATGCGCCCTCCCGTAACCCGAACTTGAGGAGCGGACGATCTAGCCTACTCCGATGGGGAGCGAAACGGGTCTTTAAGCCACGCCTGGGCGGTTTTGTTGCGCCGCAGCGACTTAAGCGACCGCGCCGGATCCCGGAACCATCCTGGCGATGGCCTGTGACAGTATTCGCGTACCGTCTCCGAGCGCGTCCAGATTGTCGCTGTCGACGAAGAACGCGTCCTCATAGGCCTCGTCGTCATAGGCGTTGAGCACCTTGATCGGCAGGGTCCAGGGGAACAGGTCGACCGCCTCGATCAGCTCGCGGAAGAGAACGCTGGAGCGGGTGTTCAGCGTGTCTCGGTAGCGCGAGGTCACCGGCGGGATGACGACGGTCACCTGGTGCCCCAGGCGATTGGCCAGGGCCAGGATCTTCAGCAGGTAATAGTCGGCGCCGGACTCGTAGTTGTTCTTGATGTGCGACAACAGGCGGGCCTGGAACGCCGAGGCCGCGGCCGCGACCTGGTCGTTCGGCAGGAAGCCGGCGCGACCGTCCAGCTTGGCGGTCTCCTCGATCAGGGTGGCGGCCATGCCGTCCTGCAGTTGCTGGGTCAGGGCCTGCGCCAAGCGGGTCAGGGGCTCGGACTGGTATTCGACGTCCAGATCGAACAGCGCGCTGCACAACGGACCGATCTCGCTCTCGTCGGGGCTGTGCTCCAGCACGCGGCCGGGCGAGAACACCGAATAGAACAGCACCAGGTTCTTCAGGTTCGGACAGAGCGTGATCGTTCGCTGATACAGAGAATGGCAGTGCTTCAGGTCCAGCGACCGGTAGCAGAGATTGAACGAATTGGGGACGTAGGCCGGGTCGAAGCCGTGGTCGCCGTGCGACGAGCCCAGGACGATGGTCTCCAGCGTGTCGCGCGCCTGCTCCAGCATGACGCGCTTGGCGCCCAGCGGCAGGATCGACTCCCGGACGGCCTGACTGACTTCCATGACGCCCTCGAGATCCGCTGCGGGATGGAAGCGTGACCGCGGCCATCGAACGGGCGGCAAGGTACCGGCAGATTCGGGGTTTCAGGCAAAAAAAGAGGCCGCGGAAACCGCGGCCTCTTTCTTCGAGGAACTTGAAACGCTTAGCGCTTCGAGAACTGGAAGGAGCGGCGGGCCTTGGCCTTGCCGTACTTCTTACGCTCGACGACGCGGCTGTCGCGGGTCAGGAAGCCGTGCGGCTTCAGCAGGGTGCGCAGGCCGGGCTCGTAGTAGGTCAGGGCCTTGGACAGGCCGTGACGCACGGCGCCGGCTTGGCCCGACAGGCCCGAGCCTTCCACGGTGACGACGACGTCGAACTGGCCCAGGCGGTCGGTGACCTCCAGGGGCTGGGCGATCATCATGCGCAGCACGGGGCGAGCGAAATAGACTTCCTGGTCACGACCGTTGATCGTGATCGAGCCCTTGCCCGGCTTGATCCAGACGCGAGCGATCGCGTTCTTGCGCTTGCCGGTCGCGTAGGCGCGGCCTTGGGCGTCGATCTTGGGTTCGGCGGGAGCGGCAGCTTCCGGGTTGCTGGACAGGCTGGCCAGCGCGTCAAAGCCTTGAGCTTCAGACATGACTTAGGCGCTCCGGGTGTTCTTGGCGTTGCGCGAAGCGAAATCGATCACTTCAGGGCTCTGCGCTTGGTGCGGGTGCTCACCATTATTGTAGATGAGCAGGTGGGTCAGTTGCTTGCGGGCCAAGGGGCTTTCCTTGGGCAGCATGCGCTCGACGGCCTTTTCGAGGACGCGTTCCGGGAAGCGGCCTTCCAGCAGCTTGCGCGGGGTGGTCGACTTGACGCCGCCCGGGTGACCGGTGTGGCGGTAGTAAACCTTGTCGTCCAGCTTCTTGCCGGTGAACTTCACCTTGTCGGCGTTGATGACGACGACGAAGTCGCCGCAGTCAACGTGCGGGGTGTAGTCGGGACGATGCTTGCCGCGAAGACGCATGGCGATGAACGTCGCCAGACGACCGACAACGGCGTCCTGGGCGTCGACCACGATCCACTTCTTCTCGACCTCGGCGGGCTTCAGGGAAGCCGTGGTCTTTTGCATGGGATTGATCCGTATTCCTTGTGCGTCGGGGGCCAAGGAAAGCGGCTCCGTCTGCGTGAGGGGCGGCAGGTACAGGAGCGTTCGCGGCCTGTCAACAATGCGCGCGCAGAAAACTCCGCAAACCCTTACAGGACAAGGGATTTCGTGATTAGGTATTATGATACCGCATTATACCGTCCGTCATCCTCGGACTTTTCCGAGGACCCCGGCCTCAGCCGCCCCTGAAACGCAGAACGGGGCGCCGCGAACGCAGCGCCCCCTCCCTCACCTATGCGGAAGCCGACAAAGGGGTCCTCGGGACAAGCCCGAGGATGACGATCTCTATTGAGCGTCGAAGCCGTAGGCGTGGCGCATGACCTGGTAGAGGAAGCTCTCCTCGACCACGCCGTGGACCAGATAGGCGCCGGGCCCGTCGGCGAACACGCCCACGTCCTCGCCCGAGTGGGCCGAGCTGCCCAGGAACGCCGTGGCGTTCTGGTGGTAGTCGATGTCGTCGGTGTCTTCCTTGGTCGGGTCGGCGCGCAGGTTCGAGCCCTCAGGGCCGCCGGGGCCGGTGGCGAAGCTCAGCACGGTGTAGGGCTTGCCGTCGCCGGCCATGATCGGCTCGCCCTCGTTGCCGGCCAGGCCCAGGATCGGGCTGTTGCGGGCGGCGTAGCCCGAGATCACCAGGCCGTGGCTGTGGTCGGCGGTGACGATCACCAGGGTGTCGTCCAGGTTCACCTTGTCCAGAACCGCCTGGATCGCCTTGGAGAACTCGACCGTCTCGGTCAGGGTCCGCTTGGCGTTGTTCAGGTGGCTGCCCATGTCGATCTTGCCGCCCTCGACCAGCAGGAAATAGCCCTTGGGGTTCTTCGACAGCAGGTCGACGGCCTTGGTGGCCATGGCCGCCAGCGTCGGCACGCCCTCGCCCAGGATCGGCCGCTCGACCTCGTAGGGCAGGTGTTCGTTGGCGAACAGGCCCAGCACCGGACCGGTCTTGGCCGGGTCCAGCGCCGCCAGCTGGGCGTCGGTGGTGACATAGGCGGCGTTCGGGGCCTTCAGCCACTCGGCGGTCAGGTCGCGGCCGTCGGCGCGCTTGCCGTCCTTGGCCTCGGGCAGGAAGCGCGAGCGCCCTCCCCCCAGCGCAACGTCCAGGCGGATGCCGGCCGGGGCCTCGACCAGCTGGCGGGCGATGTCCGTGCAGCCGGCGGCCAGGGCGTCGGTGGGCATGTCGCCGTCGCCTTCCCAGTCGCGATAGGCGGTGTGGGCGTAGGTCCCGGCCGGAGTGGCGTGGGTGATGCGGGTGGTGGTGACCGCGCCCGCCGACAGGCCGTGGGCCTTGGCCAGTTCGGCGATGGTCTCGACGCGCTGGCCGGCCTCGGTCTCGCACTTCTCGGGGATCGTCACGCCGGTCAGGCCGATGATCTTGTTGCGGGTCTTCACGCCGGTGGTGATGGCGGTGATGCCCGCGGCGCTGTCGGTCACCTGGGTGTCGTGGCTGTAGGTCTTGGACAGGGCCGTCCAGGGCAGCTTCTCGAACGACAGCGAATTGCTCTCGCCGTCGACGCCGCGCTGCTGGCCTTCATAGATGCGGCTGGCGACCACGGTGGAGATGCCCATGCCGTCGCCCAGGAACAGGATGACGTTCTTGGCCTTGCCGGTGCGTGGATTGACCGTCAGGGCCTTGGCCAGGGCGGCCTGGCCGGCCTGGTAGTAGGCGTCGCCGGGCGCGGCGTTGGCCACGGGGGCCGGCTTCGGGGCGGGCTTGGGCGCGGCGTGGACGACGGCGGGCGCGGCGGCCAGGAGCATGGCTCCGGCGAGAAACAGGGGGGCGCGGATCACGGTAAGCTCCAGCTGGGACATCGCTCGTCCTGTGCTGTGTTTTCGTGACAGTTCGTTGTGCGCCCCTGTGGAAAGCCTCGCCCTAGGATCTTCTGACCCGCCAGGCGAAGGCCGTGGCCGTGGCCAGCAGGATCGCCGCCCCGGCCTGGTGCAGCACGCCCAGGGCCAGCGGCACGGCGGCCATCAGGGTCCAGATGCCCAGGCCCGCCTGCAGGCAGACGACGCCGACCAGCACGAAGGCCGTCAGCTTGGCCTCCTCCGGCAAACGGCGCGAACGGCTCGCGGCCACGCCGATGACGATGGCGGCGATGAACAGGGCGTAGGCCATCAGCCTGTGGTGCAGCTGCACCGCGCCCTGGCTGTGGGCGATCGTGCCCCAGAAGCCGTGGCCGGCGTATTCGGCCGGGATCAGCGCGCCGTTCATCAGCGGCCAGTCGTTGTAGACCAGACCCGCGTCGTTGCCGGCCACCAGGGCGCCCAGCAGGCTCTGGAAGAACACCGCGCCCAGGAAGCCCAGGGCCCAGCCACGCCAGTCGGTGCGTTCCTCGATGCGGGGCGAGCCGGACCAGGCGTCCAGGGCGGTCCACACCAGGGCGACGAACAGGATCAGGGCCAGGCCCAGGTGGATCATCAGCCGCTCGGGCGCCACCGAGACCCGCTCGGACAGGCCGCTGGACACCATCCACCAGCCGACCAGCCCCTGCAGGCCGCCCAGGCCGAACAGCACGGCGCAGCGCCAGATCAGGCGGCGCGGGATCATCCGGCGGACCAGGAAAAACACGAATGGGATGGCGAACGCCGCCCCGACCAGCCGGCCCAGCAACCGGTGCGCCCACTCCCACCAGAAGATGCCCTTGTAGGCCTCCAGCGTCATGCCGGCGTTGACCAGCCTGTACTGCGGGATCTTCTTGTAGAGCTCGAAATTGGCCCGCCAGGCCTCGTCCGACATCGGCGGCAGCGCGCCCATGATCGGCTTCCACTGGGTGATCGACAGGCCCGAGTCGGTCAGGCGCGTCGCGCCCCCGACCACCACCATGCCAAACACCAGGACGGCCACCACGAACAGCCAGATGGCCACGGGCCTTGAACGATCGGAACGCAAAAAGGACGTCATGACAGCCGGAAAGAACGTCAGTTGAGGGCCGAAATACGGCGAAGCCTTGCCGTACGCCTGACGCGCGGCTTCGTCCATGGCCTCATGACGCGTAAGGCCTCGCGTGCGATGATGCGGGGTCGCGGGGGTCGGAGAACATCATGAGCGGGGTTGGCGTTTTCGTGGCCGTGGTGATCGGCATCCTGGCCGGCTATGTCGCTGACCTGGTGCTGGCCCGCCGGCACGCGCTGTTCACCAAGCTCTTGATCGGCGTCGTCGGTTCGTTCATCGGAACCTTCATCGCCCAGCGGCTGGACTTCCGGTTCGACGGCTTCCTCGGCAGCCTGCTGGTCTCCAGCGTGGGCGCGATCTTCTTCCTGGCCGTTCTCGGCATTGTTTCGAGCATCTTCCGGAGACCCGCTTGAGCGCTCCCCTCATTCCCGCCCGCTTGCGCAAGCTGATCGGCGGGATCGGCATCATGGCCTTCCTGGCCGCCTGGATCTGGGCCTTCACCAGCCTCTACGACTACCTGCCGAACAATCGCGCCGTGCACCTGATCTATTTCGTGATCGCGGGCATGGGCTGGGGCTTGCCGCTGATGCCGCTGATGTCCTGGATGGGCAAGGCTGATAAGCGGATTGGTCAGTAGCTCACTGAACTTGCCCCCACCTGGCGGCTTCGCCGCCTGTCCGCCCCCATAGGGGGCGGAGGACGCCCCGCAACGCCCCTCTTCCCCCTGTGGGGGAAGACGATCGCGAAGCGATCCGTAGGGGGCAAGTGTTCGCCGCTGCGAATGCCGGAAACGAAAAAGGCCGCCCCGGAGGGCGGCCTTTCCATTCTTCCGGTCTCATTCCCCACGGGGAGGAATGGTCGGAGCGACAGGATTCGAACCTGCGACCCCTTGACCCCCAGTCAAGTGCGCTACCAGGCTGCGCCACGCTCCGATCCGGAAGGAGCGCCCTTATAGGTGCGAGCCTTGCCGGGGGCAATGGGATTTCTCGGGCAATTCCCAGGGATTTGAAGCGGCCTTCAGAGGCCCCGCAAAAGCCCGTCCAGCCGGGCTTTGACGGCCTGCAGGTCGTCCAGCGCCATGACCAGACGATCCCGCGCCTCTTCGGCCAGCTCGCCGTGCGGAGACGAATCGACGGCCGCGGCGGCCAGGACGTCCAGAGAGGCCGAGCCGTTGTCGCCCAGGCCCGCGGCGATCACATGGGTCAGGCCCTGCTCGCGGTGCAGTTTCTGCACGCCTTTGATGGTGTAGCCCTCGGCGTGCAGCAGGGCGCGCACGCCGCTCAGCACGGCGATGTCCTGCGGGCGATAGAACCGCCGCCCGCCGGCCCGCTTCATCGGGCGAATGAACGAGAACTTGGTTTCCCAGAAGCGCAGGACGTGCTGCGGCACGCCCAGCTCGTCGGCGGCTTCTGAAATCGTGCGGAAGGCGTTGGGCCCCTTCGCCACCGCATGATTTCCCTTAGCCGCCCAAGGCGCGGTCGATTCGCGCCTTCATGACTTGCGAGGCCCGGAAACCGATCACCCGGCGGGGCTCGATCTCGGCGGGCTCTCCCGTCTTGGGATTGCGGCCCATGCGGGCCCGCTTGTCGCGCACCTGGAAGACGCCGAAACCGGAAAGCTTGACCGTTTCGCCCTGTTCCAGCGCCTCGGCGACCAGATCCAGGGTGCGTTCGACCAGGCCCGCGCAATCCTGGCGGGTCAGCCCGACTTCCTCGTGGACCGCCTCGCAGAGATCGGCCCGGGTCAATGTCGCGCCTTTCATGACGCCCCCTTACGCTTGATTGACAAACCTAAAGCGCCCGCGTCCGACAAGGCGGAGCCCCGTGTTTCCGCAACGCGCCCTCATCAACTCAAGCCTGCATGCCGCGATTATCGCATGGAGTCAAAGGCTGAGCGCCAAGACTTGAGACGATAGCGCAAGCTAGCGGCCCAAAACAGCCAAGCTTGGCCTTAAAGTCGCAGAACGCAGGCGCCCCAGGTCAGTCCGCCGCCCATCGCCTCGAGCAGCAGCAGCTGGCCCGGCTTGATCCGGCCGTCGGCGATTCCTTGAGCGAAGGCCAGGGGGATCGAGGCGGCCGAGGTGTTGGCGTGCAGGGCGACCGTCGAGATCACCTTGTCCTCGTCGATGCCCACGCGATGGGCCACGCCGGCCAGGATCCGCTGGTTGGCCTGGTGCGGGATGAACCAGTCGACCTCGGGGATCGTCACGTTCGCCACCGCAGCGGCGGCGTGGATCGCCTCGGAGATGTTGATCACCGCGTGCTTGAACACCTGGTTGCCCAGCATGCGCAGCTTGCCCACCGTGCCCGTGGTCGACGGACCGCCGTCGACATAGAGCAGCTCCTGCTTGGTGCCGTCGGCGCGCAGGGCGAAGCCCAGAACGCCCTGATCGGCCGTGGTCCCCTGCCCTTCGCGCGGCTCCAGCACCACCGCCCCGGCCCCGTCGCCGAACAGCACGCAGGTGCCGCGGTCGGTCCAGTCCATAAGCCGGGTCATGGCTTCGGCGCCGATCACGATGGCGCACTTGGCGTGGCCGCGGGCCACGAAGCCGTCGGCGACGCTGAGCGCATAGACGAAGCCCGAGCACACGGCCTGGACGTCGAAGGCGATGCCCACCGGCGCGCCCAGCTTGCGCTGGACGATGGTGGCGGTGGCCGGGAAGGTCATGTCCGGCGTGGTGGTGGCGACGATGATCAGGTCGACGTCGGCGGCGGTCTTGCCGGCCCGCTCCAGCGCCTGCTGCGCGGCGCGGAAGGCCAGGTCCGAGACCGGCTGGTCGTCGGCCACCATGTGGCGCTGGCGGATGCCCGTGCGCTCGACGATCCAGGCGTCGCTGGTGTCGACGGTTTCGGCCAACTGATCGTTGGTGACGATGTTGTCCGGCAGATAGGCCCCGACGCCGGTGACGGCGCTACGAATTACGCTCACTCGGAAGCTCCCTGGCCCTCGGCGCCCGACGCGCCATCAGCCGTTTCTTCTTCTGCGCCGGCGTTGAGGCCGGTTTCGGTCAGTCGCTTCAGATTGCGGTCGATCTCGGCCGAGAAGTCGCTGCGGGCCAAGTCGACCGCCACGCGGATGGCCGAGGCGTAGCCGATGGCGTCCGCCCCGCCGTGGCTCTTGACCACGATGCCGTTGAGGCCCAGCAGCGGGCCGCCGTTGACCCGGCCGGGATCCAGGCGCCGGCGCATCTTCTTCAGCGCGCCCGAGGCGATCACCGCCCCCAGCATGGCCAGCGGGCCCGAGGTCAGGGTCGAGCGGATCTCGGCCGCGAAGAACCGGGCCAGGCCCTCGGCGGTCTTCAGGGCGACATTGCCGGTGAAGCCGTCGGTGACGACCACGTCGACCGTGCCCTTGGCGATGTCGGTGCCCTCGACGAAGCCGCGATAGTCGAAGTCCAGCTTGGTTTCCTTGAGGATGGCGTGCGCCTCGCGCACCTCCTCATGGCCCTTCTGGTCCTCGGATCCGACATTGAGCAGGCCCACGGTCGGACGCTGCGAGCCGTGCACCGCGTGGTGGAAGGCCGCGCCCATGATCGCGAACTCGATCAGTTGCTTGGCGTCGCTCTCGACATTGGCGCCGACGTCGAGCACGGCCGAGACGCCCTGCATGGTCGGCCAGCTGGCCACGATCGCCGGCCGCTCCAGATTGGCGCCCATGCGCAGGATCAGCTTGGAGATCGCCATCAGGGCGCCGGTGTTGCCGGCGGAGACGCAGGCGGCGGCCTCGTTGTTGCGGATCGCCTCGACGGCGTTCCACAGGCTGGTGCCCTTGCCCCGGCGCATGGCCTGGGCGGGCTTCTCCTCCATCGAGATGGCCTTGTCGGTGTGGCGCACCTCGCTGACGGCGCGGGCGGCCGGGGACTTGGCCAGGCAGGCGTTCAGCTGGACTTCGTCGCCATGCAGCAGGAAGCGGACGTCGGGCAGGTTCTTAGCGGCGAGCGCCACGGCGGGGACGATCACGGACGGGCCGTGATCCCCGCCCATGGCGTCGATCGAAATGACTACGGGGTGAGGCACGAGGCGCTATCGGCTCCTGTAGCGGCGCACCGCCCGTTCAAAAGGGGGCGTGGCAAGGCGGCGGGACGATACAGCCGCGAGAATATCACGCAAGCGGAAGGAATCGGCCATTTTCAGCCCTCCTCGCCCCCGGCGTCGGGGTCGCTCTTCAGCTTTTTCAGGGCGGCGAAGGGCGAAAGATCCACAGGTTCGGCCGGAGGTTGAAAAACCGCGCCCGGCTTGCGGGGGAACGGATCCAACTCCAGGGCCAGATGCTCGATCACATAGCCGGAGACGTCGATGGTCTCGCCCTCCAGCACGTCGGGGGGATCGTCGCCCTCCGGATCCAGGCCCAGTTCGCCGCCGGCGTCGTCATCCGGGGGCGCGTATTCGCTGTCGGCGGGCAGGACGTGGACGCTGAACCGCGATTCGACCGGCTCCTCGAATTCGTCGGCCGAGACGCTGCACACCTGGGTCACCCGGGCGCGGATCAGGCCCGAGACCTCGGCGCCGTCCATCCAGGGTCGCAGGAAGACTTCGGCGGTCAGCGATTCCAGCGAGACCAGGCCCAGGGTCTTGGCGATCTCGCGGCGCGCGGCTTCGTCCGGTTCGAATCGCAGATCGACTCCGCCGCGGACCCGGCCCAGGACGATGGCGCTGGGCCAGGGATCGATCACGCCTTCGGCCATTGGGCCTCTCCTTGCAGCAGGGTCTCGAGCGGCTGGGCCGCCAATCGGTCGCGCGCGGCGACCACATAGTCCGTCAGGCCGGCCAGGTCGCCCTCGCCGCGCTCCTCGAAGGCCGTGCGGGCCAGGGCGGCGCTGAGCACCGAGCGGTCGGGCAAGGCGCCGGCGGCCTCGTCGAACGCCTTGAGGCGGCCGTAAGCCGCGCCGACCAGCTTCTTCATCTTCTTGCCGACGGCGGTGTCGGACACGCCGATCTCGCGGAAGGCGTCGTCCAGGCCGCGCGTATAGGCGTTGAAGGTCTCCTGCGAGACCTCGGCCGCCGAGTCGCCCTGGGCCTTCAGCCGCTCCAGCAGCAGCGCCACGTGCAGGGTGAACAGCTCGAACCGCCCCTCCATCGAGTCGTGCACGCCCATCTGGGCGTAGAAGACGGGCGAGCGGGCCTGAGCCGCCGCCGAGGCATACAGTTTGCCCCCCGCCGCCTTGGCGGGCCTGGGTTTGAGCAGCCGGTCCAGAAACATCACACTCGCCTCGATTTCGCCGCGACACGGAACTAGTTAGCCGTTCAATCCACGCGGACCATTGAACTAAGCCCGCGCGGGCGATAGGTCAAAGTCAGCCTGCTTAGGTTCCGGAGCCTCAATGTTTCGTCCTGCCGTTCTCGCCGCCGCCGTCATCGGCCTCGCCGCCGTCGCCGGGGGCTGTACGCCGCTGACGAGCTATTCGGGCTTCCAGGCCATCGAAGCCAAGCCCGCCGACATGAAGATCGGCGAGGACAGCAAGTCGACCGTGACGGAAAAGCTGGGCTCGCCCTCGGCCACGTCCACCTTCGACCAGAACGCCTGGTACTACATCTCGCAGACCACCGACCGCGTGGCCTTCTACAAGCCGCGGGTGATCAAGCGCGACGTGGTGGCGATCAAGTTCAACCCGGCCGACGAAAAGGTCGCCTCGGTGGACACCTACACGCTGAAGGACGGCAAGGTCATCGCCTACAACGGCCATGAGACCCCGACCCGCGGTCGCGAGATGACGATCCTCGAGCAGCTGCTGGGCAACGTCGGCCGTGGCGGCATGCTGCCTCAGGACGACGACACCCCCGGCAACCGTCCGCAGGACCGCCGCTAGGCAGCTCCCCCCCCCGGGGAAGCTCCGCCGTACGGTTCGTTAAACATAAGCGGCTGAATTTCCGCGACAATTTGTCATCGCGTCAACGGTTTCTAAACGACGATCAGTACAATCTCTGGAAGCAAGGCTCCGACGGCGTATCGTGGCGCCGCGACTTCCGGGGGGATGACAGTTGAGCGCGCCCGATCTGCGTCCGTTGACGGTGCTCATCATCGACGACAACGAGCCGATGCGCGAGATCATCGCCACGGTCCTGAAGTCATTGGGCATCCGCAAGATCTTCGTGGCCAGCGACGGCGTCGAGGCGCTGAAGATCGTCACCGAGCGCGAAGTCGACATCATCTTCACCGACCTGATGATGCAGCCGGTCGACGGCCTGGCCTTCATCCGCTGGGTGCGCACCTCGCCGGCCAGCAGCAATCCCTATACGCCGATCATCATGGTCACCGGCCACGCCACCCGCGCCAGCCTCGACGAGGCCCGCATGGCCGGCGTCACCGAATTCCTGGCCAAGCCCCTCACCGCCCGCGGCGTGCTGCACCGGGTCAACGAGGTGATCAACAACCCGCGCGACTTCGTCCGGACCAGCGTCTATTTCGGCCCCTGCCGCCGCCGCAAGATCGACCACGACTACAATGGCCAGGAACGGCGCGGCGCCGCCGAGACGGCCGAAGCCCAGGTCTTCACCGACGCCGACGGCCAGGTCTCCCCGGAGCCGATCCTCAATCCCGAAGACGTCTACTGATCATCTGCCCGCGAACGGCCAGACCAGCGCGATCAGGCTGGGGGCGACCACCAGGATCAGCACGGTGAGCGGCGCGCCCAGCCGGGCGTAGTCGCCGAACCGATAGCCTCCGGGCCCCAGCACCAGCGTGTTGCACTGGTGGCCGACCGGGGTGAGGAAGTCGCAGCCCGCCCCCACCGCCACGGCCATCAGGAACGGATCCGGGCTCAGCCCCAGATGCTTGGCCAGGCCCAGGCCGATCGGGGCGACGATCAGCACCGTGGCGGCGTTGTTCAGGAACGGCGTGGCGGCCATGGCCACCGCCATCATCGCCGTCAGGGTCAGCAGCGGCGGCAGGCCGTGGAACGCCCCCGACAGCCAGCCGGCGATCAGGTCGGTGCCGCCGCTGGCCTGCACCGTATCGCTGACCGGGATCAGGGCCGCCACCAGCACCAGCACCGGCGCGTCCAGCGCCGCGTAGGCCTCGCGCATCCGCAGGGCCCCGGTGGCGACCACCACGACCGCGGCCGCGAAGAAGCCCCCGGCCACCGGCAGCACCCCGAAGGCCACCAGCAGCATGGCCACGGCCAGGACGGCGGTCGGCAGCAGGGCGTGGCGCATGCCGCCCAGGCGCACCTCCCGCTCGGCCAGCGGCAGGCAGCCCAGGGCCTGCAGGGCCGTCGGCAGCTTCTGTTCGGCGCCCTGCAGCACCAGGATGTCGCCGGCCTTCATCCGCACCGTGGCCAGGCGTCCGGCCATGCGGTAGCCGGCGCGGCTGACGCCCAGCAGGTTGACGCCGTAAGCGTGGTTCAGGGTCAGGCTCTTGGCGGTCTGACCGATCAGGTCGGACTCCGCGCCGATCACCGCCTCGACCACCCGCACCTCGTCGGTCGGCTCCTCCATGACGACGGGGCGGTCGGCGTCGGTCAGTTTCAGCCGAGCTTTGACGATCAGCTCGTTCAGCTCCTGCTGCTGGCCCTCGAGCAACAGGACGTCGCCCGGCAGGAGCTTGCGGTTGGGATGCGGCGAGGCGATCCGGCGACGGCCGCGCAGCAGCGCCACGACGGCCACCGCCCGGCCCGCCGCCTTCCTCAGGTCGGCCACCCGCGACTGCTCGAACGCCCAGCCTTCCGGAATCTCGACCTCGGTGACATAGGCGTTGGCCGCCAGGGCCGCGTCGATGTCGATGGCCGCCGCGCGCCCCTTGGGCAACAGGCGGTAGGCGAACGACAGATAGAGGATCGCCAGCACCGCCAGGGTCCCGCCCACCGGCATGAAGTCGAACATGGCGAAGGGCTTGCCCAGGGCCTCCTGCCGCACTTCCGAGACGATGATGTTGGGCGAGGTGCCGACCAGCACGGCCAGGCCGCCGACCAGCGAGCCGAACGACATCGGCATCAGCAACCGGCCGGGCGACACGCCGGTGTTGCGGGCGATGCGCAGGGCCGACGGCATCATCAGCGCCAGGGCCCCGACGTTCTTGGTGACCATCGACAGCAGGGTCGTGGCCATCGACAGCACGGGGACCTGGGTGCGCTCGTCCTTCAGGTGCGGCAGCAGCGGCGCCATCAGGGTGTCGACCAGGCCCGAACGCGAGATGGCGGCGCTCAGCACCAGGGCGCTGGCGATGATCACAACGATGTCGTTGGAAAAGCCGTCGAAGGCCGACTTGATCGGGATCAGTCCGAACACCACCCCGACGGCCAGGGCGCCCAGGGCGACCAGATCGTAGCGCCAGCGCCCCCAGATGAAGCAAAGCACAGTCGCGCCGATCAGACCGAAGGACAGTCCCTGCTGCAATGTCACGCGTCGTCGCCCCGCCCAGGCCCACAAGCTTGGCCCGGTGAGACAACGGCCGCGACCAGGTTCCGTTCACCCTTCCTGCGACCACCCGCCACATGAACGGAACATAACCGCGGGCTCGGGGAACGTTCAGGCGAGGTAGCGCTTTATGGCCTCCATCGGACGCGTCGGGCGCCCGACAGATTATCGTCGGAGACTAAACACCATGAAGCGCACTCTTCTCGCCCTGGCCGCCCTGGCCACCGTCGCCGCCGCCCCGCTGGCCGCCCAAGCCGCCCCGTGGCAGACCATCAACCAGCGCCAGGCCACCCTGGATCACCGGATCGACCAAGGCGTCCGCAACGGCTCGCTGACCCGCTCGGAAGCCATGCGCCTGCGCAGCGAGTTCCGCTCGATCAGCCGCCTGGAAGTCACCTATCGCCGGTCGAACGGCCTGTCGATGCGCGAGCGCGCCGACCTGGACGCCCGCTTCGATCGCCTGAGCCGCCAGATCAAGATCGAACGTCGCGACCGCGATGACCGCCATGATCGTCGCGACGACCGCCACGATGACCGTCACGACGGCCGCCGCAGCTAAACATACGACCTGACCCACAAATGAAAACGCCCCGGAGGGAAACCTCCGGGGCGTCGTCATGTCAGACTGGTGGTTCGATCAGACGCCGTGGGCCAGGACCGCCAGCAGCAGCAGGGCCACGATGTTGGTGATCTTGATCATCGGGTTCACGGCGGGACCCGAGGTGTCCTTGTAGGGGTCGCCGACGGTGTCGCCGGTGACGGCGGCCTTGTGGGTGTCGCCGCCCTTCTTGTGCAGGACGCCGTCCTTGTCGGTGAAGCCTTCCTCGATCACCTTCTTGGCGTTGTCCCAGGCGCCGCCGCCGCTCGTCATCGAGATGGCCACGAACAGGCCGGTGACGATCACGCCCATCAGCATGGCGCCCAGCGACGCGAACGCGTCGACCTTGCCGGCGATGGCCTTGATCACGAAGAACAGCACCACCGGCGAGACCACCGGCAGCAGCGACGGCACGATCATCTCGCGGATCGCCGCCTTGGTCAGGATGTCCACGGCCTTGCCGTATTCGGGCTTGGTCTCGTAGGTCATGATGCCCGGGTTCTCGCGGAACTGGCGGCGCACCTCGGCCACGACCGCCTCGGCCGCCCGGCCCACGGCCGTCATCGACATGCCGCCGAACAGGAAGGGCAGCAGCCCCCCGAACAGCAGGCCGACCACGACATAGGGGTTGGACAGGTCGAAGGTCACCGGACCCATGCCGTCGAAGAAGCTGCCCGCCTCGGCGTGGGCCGAGAAGAACTTCAGGTCTTCGGTGTAGGCGGCGAACAGCACCAGGGCGCCCAGGCCGGCCGAACCGATGGCGTAGCCCTTGGTGACGGCCTTGGTGGTGTTGCCCACGGCGTCCAGGGCGTCGGTGGTGACGCGGACTTCCGGCGGCAGGCCGGCCATTTCCGCGATGCCGCCGGCGTTGTCGGTGACGGGGCCGAAGGCGTCCAGGGCGACGATGAAGCCGGCCAGGGACAGCATGGTGGTGGTGGCGATGGCGATGCCGAACAGGCCCGCCAGGTTATAGGTCACCAGGATGCCGACGATGATGGTCAGGGCCGGCAGGGCCGTGGATTCCAGCGACATGGCCAGGCCCTGGATCACGTTGGTGCCGTGACCCGAGACGCTGGCCTGGGCCACCGACTTCACCGGACGGAAGTTGGTGCCGGTGTAGTATTCGGTGATCACCACGATGGCGGCGGTGACCGCCAGGCCGACCAGGCCGCAGTGGAACAGGTCGGCCGCGCCGAACGTCTTGGCGCCGACCGTGACGGCCTCGGGCACCAGTTGGAAGATCACCCAGCCCACGGCCGGGATCGACAGCGCGCCGGTGACGATCAGGCCCTGGTAGAGGGCGCCCATGATGTTCTGCTTCTTGCCCAGGCGCACGGCGAACGAGCCGATGATCGAGGTGACGATGCAGACCGCGCAGATGGCCAGCGGCAGCAGCATCATCGACGACACCGCTTCGGTGCCGCGGAAGAAGATCGCGGCCAGCACCATGGTGGCGACCGTGGTCACCGCATAGGTCTCGAACAGGTCGGCGGCCATGCCGGCGCAGTCGCCGACGTTGTCGCCGACGTTGTCGGCGATGGTCGCGGCGTTGCGGGGGTCATCTTCCGGAATGCCGGCCTCGACCTTGCCCACCAGATCGCCGCCGACGTCGGCGCCCTTGGTGAAGATGCCGCCGCCCAGACGGGCGAAGATCGAGATCAGGCTGGCGCCGAAGCCTAGCGAGACCAGCGAATCGACCACCACGCGGTCGGTGCCGGCGTGGCCCGTCTGCAGCAGGATGGCGAAGTAGCCCGCCACGCCGATCAGGGCGAAGCCCGCCACCAGCATGCCGGTCACGGCGCCGGAGGTGAAGGCCATCGACAGGCCCTTGGCCAGGCTCTCGGACGAGGCCTGGGCGGTGCGGACGTTGGCCCGGACCGAGATCAGCATGCCCGCGAAGCCGGCCGCGCCCGACAGGATCGCGCCCAGGGCGAAGCCGACCGGCTGTTCCCACGACTTGAAGAAGAAGCCCAGCAGGGCGATGACCACCACGCCGACGATGGCGATCGTCGTGTATTGGCGGTTCAGATAGGCCTGGGCCCCTTCCTGGATCGCCGCGGCGATCTCCTGCATCTTCGCATTGCCGGGCGAAGCCCGCATCAGAGACGCCGTCTGCACGGCGCCGTACAGCACCGCCAGCAGTCCGGCCCCTATGGCCACGTAAAGCCAAGAACTCATCGGTAAGTCGCCCTCTTTCGCGTTTCAATCACGAGAGGGTCGTCGCTTCGACAGGACTACGATCGAAGAGACCGCCCCCGGCCGCACGACGGGCGGGCCTATGGCCTCATGCCCCCTCGATGCTCCCTGATGGCGTCGTTAAGACGCCAAGGCGAGGACAGTGCCAAATGACCGGCGGGTGTCAACCGATTGCAGGAACGGCGTTCACCTGGGCGCGCGGACGCCCGGAGGCTGTAGAGCCGGCGCGGCGCCTAGGGAACGAGGTTGGGGTCGCCCGCCGGGGCGGTGCTGGGCGCCGGCTTGACGGGCGTCCCGGGCTTGGCGGGCGGCGGGACGAAGTTGCGCGGCGTCTGCTTGACGACCGTCACCAGCGCCACCTTGCCCGGCCCGATCAGGCCGTTGGTCTCGCGCAGGATCGAGGCCTTCAGGCGGGCCTCGTCGAGGGCGACATAGCTGTCGGAG
This sequence comes from Caulobacter sp. P1_D6, assembly GCF_056406095.1. Classification (NCBI taxonomy): domain Bacteria; kingdom Pseudomonadati; phylum Pseudomonadota; class Alphaproteobacteria; order Caulobacterales; family Caulobacteraceae; genus Caulobacter; species Caulobacter sp. P1_D6. Next base: position 166,961 of record NZ_JBFUAW010000011.1, read on the forward strand.
CGCACGAACGGCTTGCTGTGGGCCTCGCGGACGATGGCGTCGCGCAGCTGCGGCTCCTTGCCCTCGAAGATCGTGGTCGGCACGCCGGGCTTCAGGGTGATGGTCGACTGCAGGAATACGTAGTTGACCAGCTTGCCGCCGGCGATCACCGGCAGGGCCATCGACTGCAGCTTGATCACCGGATCGGGCGCTTCCTCGCCCTCCCCTTCCTTGCCGCCCTTCTTCTCCTTCTTGGCCGACCGCGCCAAGGCCGGCGTCGCCAGCAGAGCCAGCGAGGCGGTCAGGAAGGCGCGGCGGGCGAGGGACGAAGGACGGATCATGCCCGCCTCTTTAACCAACAAGGCTTGAGGTTTGGTTTCCGGCGACGCCGTGCGTCCTTCGAGGCCCGCTACGCGGGCGCCTCAGGATGAGGAGCGTTTGCACGGAATTCCTCATCCTGAGGTGCGAGCCGCAGGCGAGCCTCGAAGGACGCACGGTCTAACCGTGCAGCCAGCCCAGACGTTCGGGCGTGATGTCCTTGCCCTTGAACAGGGCGCAGATCCCCTCGCCCTCCACGAACTCGCCGATGTCGCGGACGGGGACGCCGGCGGCCATGGCGGCGGCCTGGAAGGCGGCCACGTCGGTGGGATCGACGGCGCAGACGATCTCGTAGTCGTCGCCGCCCGAGGCCAACGACATCCGGGCCTCGCCGGCTTCCGGCTGGGCGCCCAGCCAGTGGCGGGCGCCGGGCGACAGCGGCAGACGGTCCAGGTCGACATTGACCCGCAGGCCGCTGGCCTTGGCCACGTGGGCCGCGTCGGCCAGCAGGCCGTCGGAGACGTCGGCGGCGGCGCGGGCGTAGGCGCGCAGGGCGTCGCGGATGGCCAGGCGCGGCGGCGGCAGGCGATAGCGCCGCACCAGGCCGCCGTCCGGATCCTCGACCTCGCCCCAGTGGGCCAGCAGGCCCAGCCAGCCGTCGCCGATCGTGCCGGAGACCATCAACCGGTCGCCGACCCGGGCGCCCTTGCGCAGCACGGCGTCGCCGCTGGGCACCCAGCCCAGGAAGGTGGCCGAGACCACCATCGGGCCCGAGGTGGTGACCGTGTCGCCGCCCAGCAGGTTGATGTCGTAGAGTTCGCCGTCCTCGGCCAGGCCGCGCGCGAAGGTCTCGCGGTCGGTCAGGGTGGTGCCCGAGGGCCAGCCCACCGCCAGGAAATAGCCGTAGGGAACCGCGCCCTTGCCCGCCAGGTCCGACAGGTTGGTGCGCAGCAGCCGCTTGGCGATGACATCCAGGTCCTCGCCGGCCAGGAAGTGCACGCCGGCCACCATGGCGTCCTTGGTGATCACCAGGTCGTAGCCGGGGCGCGAGGGCAGCACGGCCGCGTCGTCCAGCAGGTTCAGCGCCGCGGCGTCGCCACGGGTCAGCGGCCGCAGCAGCCGCTCGATCAGGCCGAATTCGTCGACGGGCGGCGCGGCGGCGGGCGTCGCGGCCTCGTCGAACCACGCATCGTCGACCGCCGGCGCTTCCGCCGTCGGCTCGTCGAACCAATCGTCGTCAGCTTCTGGCGTCACGCGCGATGGCGTCCAGGGCGCCGTTGATGAAACCGGATTCCGGTCCCTCGAAGAAGGATTTGGCGATCTCGACATATTCGTCGATCACGACCTCTTTGGGCACGTCGGGGCGATGCATCAGCTCGTAGGCTCCCGAGCGCAGCACCGCGCGGGCGGTCGCGTCCAGACGCTCCAGCTTCCAGCCCGAGGCCAGTCGCCGGACGATGGCCTGGTCGACAGCGGCCTGGTGGGCGACGACGCCCTTGGCCAGTTCGGCGAAGAAGGTCTCGTCGGCCTGGGCCAGGCGGTCGGTGTCGGGCCCGTCGACGTCACGGTCGAAGCGATGCTCGGAGAATTCGCGGACCACCGCGTCGACGCCAACGCCGGACTGCTCCATCTGATACAGGGCCTGGACGACGGCCAGGCGGGCCACCGAGCGCGGCTGGATGCGATCGCCCCGGCTCATCGGGCTTGTCCCATCAGTTGACGCTTCAAACCCACGATCTCCAAACACTGCTGGGCGGCCTTGCCGCCGCGATCGCCTTCGGAAACGCGGGCCCGGCTCCAGGCCTGGTCCTCCTCGTCGACGTTGACGACGCCGTAGCCGATGGCCAGGCGCTTGCCGAACGACAGGTCGTTGAGCCCGCGCGCGGTTTCGTTGGCCATGACTTCGGAATGATAGGTCTCGCCCCGCATGATGACGCCCAGCGCCACGAACCCGTCATAGCGCACGCCGACGGGCCGGTGACCAGCCTCCTCGGCCAGGGCGATGGCGGTGGGGATCTGCATCGCCTCGGACACGGTGATCACGTCGTACTCGGCGCCCTGGGCGTCGATCGCCTGCGCCGCACCTTGCAGCAACGCGTCGGAAAGCCCCGAATAGCGCCGGGCCTCCACGATCAGCAGGCGAATCTTGTCTTCCACCATAGTCCTTAGAATTCTCCTCGACGGGACCGGTCACTTCGCACCAAACGGCGCCGTCGCCAAATCGAATCGTCGTCCCGGCGGCCTGCGCCGCCGAAACCGAATCATAGAATGCGCCTATAGCTCGTCTTCGGCGACGTCGCTCAGACCTTCCTGCCCAAGAAACTTTGCAAAATCGCTAGTTTCCCGGAAATCGCGATAGACCGAGGCGTAGCGGACATAGGCGACGTCATCGAGCGACTTCAGCGCCTTCATCACCATCTCGCCCACCGCCGAGGACGGCAGCTCGGTCTCGCCCTGGCTTTCCAGCTGGCGGACGATGCCGTTGACCATCCGCTCGACCCGCTCGGGATCGACCGGGCGCTTGCGCGTGGCGATCGAGATCGAGCGCACCAGCTTCTCGCGGTCGAACGGCGAGCGCCGCCCCGAACGCTTGAGGATCGTCAGTTCGCGCAGTTGCACCCGCTCGAAGGTGGTGAAGCGGCCGCCGCACTCCGGGCACAGCCGACGACGACGGATGGCCGCGCCGTCTTCCGACGGGCGGCTGTCCTTAACCTGGCTTTCCATGTGGCCGCAGAACGGGCAGCGCATGATCTAGGCCCTCCCGACCGCGATTGGCCTATTAGTTGTAGATCGGGAACCGGGCCGTCAAGGCCAGGACTTCCTCGCGCACCTTGGCCTCGACCTCGGCGTTGCCGTCGGGACCGTTGGTCGCGAGACCGTTGACGACCTCGCCGATCAGCTGGCCGACGCGGGTGAACTCGGCCGTGCCGAAGCCGCGGGTGGTGCCGGCCGGGGTGCCCAGGCGGATGCCCGAGGTCACGGTGAACGGCGCGGTGTCGAACGGCACGCCGTTCTTGTTGCAGGTCATGTGGGCGCGCTCGAGGCTGTGCTCGGCGTCGCGGCCGGTCACGCCCTTGGGCCGCAGGTCGACCAGCATCAGGTGGCTGTCGGTGCCGCCCGAGACGATGTTGACGCCCTGGGTCTGGAGGGCTTCCGACAGCGCGCGGGCGTTGTCGATCACCTGCTGGGCGTAGGCCTTGAAGGCCGGCTGCAATGCTTCTCCGAACGCCACGGCCTTGGCGGCGATCACGTGCTCCAGCGGGCCGCCCTGCAGGCCGGGGAACACCGCCGAATTGACCTTCTTGATGATCGCCTCGTCATTGGTCAGCACCATGCCGCCGCGCGGACCGCGCAGGGTCTTGTGGGTGGTGGTGGTGACCACGTGCGCGTGCGGGATCGGGCTGGGGAACACGCCGCCGGCCACCAGGCCCGCGAAGTGGGCCATGTCGACCATCAGATAGGCCCCGACCTCGTCGGCGATCTGGCGGAAGCGGGCGAAGTCGATCTGGCGGCTGTAGGCGCTGCCCCCGGCGATGATCAGCTTGGGCTTGTTGGCCTTGGCCACCTCTTCGACGGCGTCGTAGTCGATCAGTTGGTCCTGCTGGCGCACGGTGTAGGACACCGGCTTGAACCACTTGCCCGACTGGTTGGCCGGGCTGCCGTGGGTCAGGTGGCCGCCGGCGGCCAGGTCCATGCCCAGGAAGGTGTCGCCCGGCTGCAGCAGCGCCATGAACACCGACTGGTTGGCCTGCGAGCCCGAGTGCGGCTGGACGTTGGCGAAGCCGGCCCCGAACAGCGCCTTGGCGCGCTCGATGGCGATCGTCTCGATCTCGTCGACATATTCGCAACCGCCGTAGTAGCGCTTGCCCGGATAGCCCTCGGCGTACTTGTTGGTCAGGATCGAGCCCTGGGCCTCGAGCACGGCGCGCGAGACGATGTTCTCGGACGCGATCAGCTCGATCTGGTTCTGCTGGCGGTTCAGCTCCAGGCCGATGCGATCGAAGATGTCGCGGTCGGCCGCCGCCAGGTCGGCCCCGAAGAAAGCGCTCTGGTCGGCGGTGATGTTGTTGGCCGGTGCGGTCATGGACGCTCTCCTGGGGCTGGGAGACTGGAAGGATGTGGTCGGTTCGGACTCGGGCGGAGTTCGGTCGCGCTCTCTTTACCCCCCTTCGCGCCGCGATCAATCCGGGAACCTCGTCCCAAGCCGAAGCGTTGCGAAGGGACCCGCGCCAGTACAGCTGGCGCAGCGGGCGTTTTGACGATTCCGAGCAGATCGAAAGACAGGGCGGGACGAGTATGGCGACGGCGTACGGTGAGGCGGAAACCAACGACAACGACGTCGATATCCTGGGCCTCAGTGCTGGAATCGTCGCGGCCTACGTGGCCCAGAACACGGTGGCGCGCACGGCGATCCCCGAGCTCATCAAATCCGTCCACGGCGCGCTCTCGGCGCTGGGAACCACGCAGTCCGAACAGCCCGCCGAACGCGGCAAACCGGCGGTGCCGGTCTCGCGCTCGGTGCAGCGCGACTACATCGTCTGCCTGGAAGACGGCAAGAAGCTGAAGATGCTCAAGCGCTACCTGCGCACGCACTACGACATGAGCCCCGAGGAATACCGCCGCAAATGGTCGCTGCCCGGCGACTATCCGATGGTCGCCCCGGCCTATGCCGAGCGTCGTTCCGACTTCGCCAAGTCGATCGGCCTGGGCAAGGGCAAGATGCGGGGTCGGTAGGTCGATTTCGAAGAAGCGGGCGTCCTCTTAGGTTTAGGTCTTAGGCGGCGTGGCCGCCCATGCGGGCCACGTTGCAGTGGGCCCACAGCTTTTCCATCGCCCCGACCAGCTTGCGCATCATGTCGTCGGTGTGGAACGGCGTGGGCGTGAAGCGCAGGCGCTCGGTGCCGCGCGGCACGGTCGGATAGTTGATCGGCTGCACATAGACGCCGTGGTCGGCCAGCAGCATGTCGCTGATCAGCTTGGTGTGGACGGGGTCGCCGACCAGCACCGGCACGATGTGGCTGTCGTTCTCCATCACCGGCAGGCCGGCGGCCTTGAACATCGCCTTCAGCGTCTTGGCGCGCTCCTGGTGGGCCTCGCGGACCTCCGGGTGCTGCTTGAGATACTTCACGCTGGCCAGCGCCCCGGCGGTCAGGGCCGGCGGCAGCGAGGTGGTGAAGATGAAGCCCGAGGCGACCAGGCGGATGGCGTCGACCACCACGGCGTCGCCGGTGATGTAGCCGCCCATCACCCCGAACGCCTTGCCCAGGGTGCCTTCGATGATGTCGATCTGGTCCATCAGGCCGTCGCGCTCGGCGACGCCGCCGCCGCGCGGGCCGTACATGCCCACGGCATGGACCTCGTCCAGATAGGTCATGGCGCCGTACTTCTTGGCCAGGGCCACGGTGCCGGCCATGTCGGCGATGTCGCCGTCCATCGAATAGACGCTCTCGAAGGCGATCAGCTTGGGCGCGTGCGCCGGCGCGGCGATCAGCAGCTCTTCAAGGTGCGCCAGGTCGTTGTGGCGGAAGATGTGACGCTCGCAGCCGCCGTTGCGGATGCCGGCGATCATCGAGGCGTGGTTCTGGGCGTCCGAGAAGATGATCAGGCCCGGCAGGATCTTCTGCAGCGCCGACAGGCTGGCCTCGTTCGAAACGTAGCCCGAGGTGAACAGCAGGGCCGCTTCCTTGCCGTGCAGGTCGGCCAGCTCGGCCTCCAGCTCGACATGGTGATGATTGGTGCCCGAGATGTTGCGCGTGCCGCCCGAGCCCGAGCCGTGCTGGTCGATCGCCGCGTGCATGGCGTCCAGCACCACGGGATTCTGGCCTTGGCCGAGATAATCGTTCGAGCACCAGACCACGATGTCGCTCTCGCCGCCGTCCGGACGGGTCCAGGTGGCGCGCGGGAAGGCGCCGCGATGACGCTTCACGTCAGCGAACACCCGATAACGGCCTTCGTCGCGGATCTGGTCGACGACGCTGCTGAACGCGGCTTTGTAGTCCATGGTCACTTCACCCGACGGACTTTGACGAGTCCCATCGGTCCCTTCTCAAGGCTCGGCTTTTCGCACCAGCGACGCGCCCTGTCCACATAAGGGCGTATACCTAGCGATAGATATGACGCGAATGGACGCGCCGCCTTCGCGAATGAACAGCTAAAAGAGAACTCTCGCTCCGAGTGTGTCAATTAAGCTCGGCTATTTTTCCGCGAAGCATCTGCAGCACCGCCGAGAAGTCCTTGTCGCCGAATCCGTTGCCGTCGAACAGGGCGTAGAGGGCCTCGGCCTGGGCGCCCATCGGGGTGGAGGCGCCGGCCTTGGCGGCGGCCTCCTGGGCCAGCTTCAGGTCCTTGAGCATCATCGCCGTGGCGAAACCGCCCTCGTAGTGGCGGTCGGCGGGCGTGGCGGGGCCCACGCCGGGGACCGGACAGTAGGTCGAGACCGACCAGCACTGGCCGGACGACTTGCTGGCGATCTCGAAGAAACGATCAGCGGCCAGGCCCAGCTTCTCGGCCAGGGCGAAGGCCTCGCAGGTGCCCAGCATCGAGATGCCCAGCAGCATGTTGTTGCAGATCTTGGCCGCCTGCCCCGCTCCTTGGTCGCCCGCGTGGATGGTCGCGCGCGACATCGGGGCCAAGGCGGCCTCGACGGCCGCGAAGTCCGCGGCGTCGCAGCCGACCATGAAGGCCAGCGTACCAGCCTCGGCGGCCATGACGCCGCCGGAGACAGGCGCGTCGGCGAACCGGAAGCCCGCCGCCCTCGCCTGCCCGGCCACGGCCCGGGCGCTCTCGACGTCGATGGTCGAGCAGTCGATCAGCAGGGCCGACTTGGGCGCGCGGGCCAGCACCTGCTCGCCATAGACGCTGCGAACGTGAGGACCGGCCGGCAGCATGGTGATCACCACCTCGGCGTCCGCGACCGCCTCGGCCACCGAACCCGCCGCGTGGCAGCCGGCCGCCACGGCCTTCTCCAGCGCCGCCGCCGACAGGTCGAAGGCTCTCACGTGATGCTGGGCCTTGGCCTGGTTGGCGGCCATGCCGCCGCCCATGTTGCCCAGGCCGATGAAGGCGATGCGGGTCATGCTTGCTACTCCCTGCAAATGCGAACCGCGCCTCATGGGCGCGGCTCTTATCGTTGCGCTTAGTTCATTGCGTCCTTCGAGGCTTCGCTTCGCTGCGCACCTCAGGATGAGGAATTCAGCAACAGCCTACCTCTTCCTGAGGCGCCCGCGCAGCGGGCCTCGAAGGACGCAAAGCGCCTCTACCGCGCCCCGGCCGGCTTGCGGAACTTGTAGATGAACTGGTCGGTCTTGCCGCGGATCGACGGGTCGAAGACGCTGAGCTTGCGGGTGTCGGACGGGTCGCGCAGCACGCGGCTCTCGCCCTCGAAGATGAAGCCGGCGGCGGTCACTTCGCGCTTAACCGCCTCGGCGTCGATGCGGTGCAGGGTTTCGGTGTCGCGCAGGCCCGAGCCGGGCTCGGCCGAATGGTCGACGACCAGATAGACGCCGCCGGGCTTCAGGGCCTTGAACACCTGGCGGTTGACCACGGACAGGTCGGCCGGGCCCATGAACTTGTCGTGCATGTCGTGGTAGTTCTGGGCGGTGAACACCAAGTCCAGCTTCTCGGGCGCGTTGAAGCTGGGCAGCGTGTTGAGGATCACCGACACGTTCCTGTAGGCCGGATCGGCGGCGATGGCCTTCACGGCCGGCTCGCGCTTGGCCAGCTTGGTCAGCTCGTCGGGCACATAGGCGTAGACGTGGCCGCGCGGCCCGACGGCCTTGGACAGGATGCGGGTGAAATAGCCGCCGCCCGGGATCAGGTCGGCGACCTTGGCGCCCGGCTTGACGCCGGCGAACGACAGGGTCTGGCCCGGCAGGCGGTTCTCGTCGCGCACCATGTCGGCGGCGGGACGATTGGGATCGGACAAGGCCGCGGCGATGTTGGCCGGAACCGCGGCGGGCGCGTCGGCCGCCGGCGGCGGCGGGGGCTCCATCGGACCCATGGGAGTCGTCGATGATCACCGCGCGGACGCCTTCGATGAAGTCGTGCCTGCGAACGACGCGCGAGCCGATCCGGTATTCCATGGCCATGTTGTCGGCGAAATCGGTCATCGCTTCCCCCGCCTCAAGCTGCCGGAAGGCGACCTTCAGGGTCTGGGGCGACTTGGTTTTCATGGTGGCCAGCTGGGCCTTGCCCCAGTCGCTGCTGTCAGCTTCCAGGAATTCGAAGATCTGCTCGACGCTGTCGCCGACGAACAGGCGGTTGAGGTCCTGCTCGAAGCTGACCAGCGGCGCCTTGCCGGCGTCGGCGCGGTACTTCTTCAGCGTGTCCTCGATGCGGCGCGGGTCGGCGATGATCGCCTTCTTCAGGCCCTCGATGGCGCCGAACTCGACGAAGTGGGTGGCGATGCCCAGGCGCAGGCAGTCCGCGCCCTTGATCCGCGCCCCGGTCAGGGCCAGCCACAGCCCCGCCTTGCCCGGCAGGCGCGGCAGGTACCAGCCGCCGCCCACGTCGGGGAACAGGCCGATGCCGGTCTCGGGCATGGCGAAGGTCGTGCGCTCGGTGGCGATCCGGAAGTGGGCCGGCATCGAGATCCCGACGCCGCCGCCCATCACCACGCCGTCGAGGATGGCCACCACCGGCGTGTCGTAGGTGAACAGCAGGTGGTTCAGCTGGTACTCGGTGTGGAAGAAGGCCCGCGCCTCCTTGGCGTCGCCCGCCCCGCTGTGGGCCAGCATGCGGATGTCGCCGCCGGCGCAGAAGCCGCGCTCGCCCGCATGGTCGATGATGACCATGTAGATCTCGGGATCCTCCTGCCAGTCCAGCAGGGCGGCGATCATGATCTCGCACATGGTCTGGGTCAGGGCGTGCAGGGCCTGGGGCCGGTTCAGCGTCAGCCGGCCGACGTTTTTCTGAACGCGGACAAGGACTTCGGGTTGATCGGTCATACGGTGTCCTTGGCGAGTTCAGGGTCTTCGACCGGCTCGCAGTCAAAGCGATCCAACTGGCCGGCGTGCAGTCGGTAGAGGGCGTCCTGCGGCACGTCCAGCTCCAGAACCTCGGCGGGCGACAGGCCGGCATAGGCGCCGCGCAGCAGGCGGCCCGCGATGCCGTGGCTGACCACGATCAGCCGCCGCTCGGGCTCCGGAGCCTGCTCGGAGAGCCAGTCGGACACCCGCGCCATCACCTGGTCGTAGGTCTCGCCGCCCGGCGCCGCGAAGAACCAGGTGCGGTCGGCGAACAGTTCGGGACGCTCGCGCTCCAGGTCGGAGCGCAGCAGACCCTCCCACTCGCCGACGGTCAGCTCCATCAGCCGGTCGTCGAACTCGACCGGCAAGCCCAGCTTGGCGCCGATGATCCCAGCGGTGTCCCGCGCCCGCCGCAACGGGCTGGCGACGATCCGCCAGGGCCGGTCGGCGTCGCGCTGGACCAGGTCACGCAGCAGATCGCCCATTGCGCCCGCCTGGGCCCGCCCTAGCGGCGTCAGGTCGGACTCGCACTGACCCTGCAGACGATGCGCGCGGTTCCATTCGGTCTGGCCGTGGCGGCAGAGATAGATCACTTGGCTTTGAACCTGGCTTTTCGAGCCGCAACGTCTTCCGCGACCACGTCCATGTAGGGCAGACCGAGATCGTCGTCCTCGTCGAACCAGTAAGCGGGAATATCACCGACCAGAAGATCAGCGGCGACCCGTTGCATGGCCAGGACCAGCGCTTGCGCGGAGTCGACGCCACAGGCCCTAAAAGCCCTAACACCGCCGTCCGCCCTGGTGATCGTCCCGCGACACTCCCAATCGCCTTCCGGGTGCGGCTCGGGGATGAACCACCGGCAAAGCAACGGCTGGGCCGCGCCGTCGATAACGATCTGAAAGGTCCGCTCGCAGGCGACGCCTTCCGGTAACGGGGCCTCGACCTCCCTCACTGGCGGAACATCTCGCGCGCTATGATCACCCGCATGATCTCGTTGGTGCCTTCCAGGATCTGGTGCACCCGCAGGTCGCGGACGATGCGCTCCAGCGGATAGTCCTGCAGGTAGCCGTAGCCGCCGTGCAGCTGCAAGGCGTCGTTGGCCACCTGGAAGCCGGCGTCGGTGGCGAAGCGCTTGGCCATGGCGCACAGCTTGGTGGCCTGGGGATCCTTGTTGTCCAGGGCGTGGGCCGCGCGGCGAACCATCAGGCGGGCGGCCTCCAGCTCGGTGGCCATGTCGGCCAGCTTGAACTGCAGCGCCTGGAAGTCCTTCAGCGGCTTGCCGAACTGCTTGCGGGTCTCGAGATAGGCCTTGGCGGTGTCGAGGGCGAACTGGGCGCCGCCCAGCGAGCACGAGGCGATGTTCAGCCGCCCGCCGTCCAGCCCCATCATGGCGAACCGGAACCCCTCGCCCTCCCCGCCGATCCGGTTGGCGACCGGCACGCGGCAGTCGTCGAAGTTCACGGCCGCCGTCGGCTGCGAATTCCAGCCCATCTTGCGCTCGTTGGCGCCGAAGCTGAGGCCGGGCGTCCCCTTCTCGACCACGAAGGCCGAGACGCCCTTTGCGCCGTCGACGCCCGTGCGGGCCATGACCACATAGACGTCCGACACCCCGCCGCCCGAGATGAAGGCCTTGCCGCCGTTCAGCACGTAGTGGTCGCCGTCCAGCCGCGCGGTCGTGCGCATGCTTCCAGCATCAGACCCAGAGCCCGGCTCGGTCAGGCAGTAGCTGGCGATCAGCTCCATGGTCGTCAGGCGCGGCAGGTAGCGCTGGCGCAGCTCGTCCGAGCCGAACCGGTCGATCATCCACGACGCCATGTTGTGGATGGTCAGATAGGCCGCGGTCGGCACGTCGCCGTAGCTGAGGGCTTCGAAGATGATCGAGGCGTCCAGACGCGACAGGCCGCTGCCGCCGACGTCGTCCTGGACATAGATGCCCGCGAAACCCAGGGACGCAGCCTCGCGCAGCACATCAACCGGGAAGTGTTTCTTCTCGTCCCACTCGGCCGAATGCGGGGCAAGGCGTTCCGCCGCGAAGCCGGACGCCATGTCCTGGATAGCGCGTTGATCGTCGGTAAGCGCGAAATCCATGCGCGATATCCTCCCAAGCGGGGCAGAGTGAACCCCTCGCCTTCTTGGCCGCTGACGTGCCGCGCGCCGACGACTGTGTCAATCATATCCCACTCGGTGACTTTGAATGCTGCAACGCGCAAAAAGCGGGAACGAAATGTCGCACCGCCCTTGAACCACCGCGTCCTCGGTATAAATCGCGGTTATCGGAGGCGTCGTCTTTCTGTCATGCGTAAGTTCACTGCTGTTTTCGCCGCCCTCGCGGCGCTGTTCACCGTGACCTCGGTTCAAGCCGCCGATCTGGGTGTCTGGACCGGGCCCAAGGACAATGTCCGCGTCGCGATCCGCGACTGCGGCCACAGCACTTGCGGCACCGTGGTCTATGCCAGCCCCAAGGCCGAGGCCGACGCGCGCAAGAGCGGCCTGACCACCCTGGTCGGCCAGCAGTTGCTGCGCGACTTCGAGCCGACCAAGAACGGCGCCATGCGCGGCAAGGTCTTCGTGCCGACCCTGAAGGTCACCCTGGTGGGCACCGCCGAGTTCATCGACGCCCGCACCATGAAGGCCAAGGGCTGCGTCCTGGGCGGTCTGATCTGCAAGGCGCAGGTCTGGCGCCGGATCGACGCCGTCACCGCCAAGAACGACACTCAGGCCAGCTACGCGCCGTAGTCCCGGCTAGTTCAGCCCCTTCAGGAACGCGGTGAGGCCGGCGAAGTAGTTCGCCTGGTCGTCGTACATCGCCAGATGGCTGCCGTTGGCCAGGTAGAGATACCGCCCCTTGGGCAATTCCTTGGACATCTTCTCCATATAGGCCGGGTCCATCGTGTCGTATTTGGCGCCGATCACCAGGGTCGGCACGCCGATGCGCTTGAGGTCGGCGAAGCGGTCCCAGTTGAGCAACAACCCGCGGGCGCCCAGTTCGCTGGGTCCCTGGATCAGGGTGTAGAGCTCGGTGTTCAGCTGCCCGAACGCATAGGTCACGGGTTCGGGCCACTGGWCGGCGGGCCGGCGCAGGATGTGCTTTTCGTAGTGCATCGGGATCAGCGTGCCCATGTAGTCCGGGTCGGACGTCTTGCCCGCCGCCTCCAGCGCCTTGACCTTGGCCAGCTGCGCTTGATCCATTTCCGGCATCAACACGGTGTTGGCGTAGTCGTTGTAGGCCGGGATCGAGGCCATCATGTTCGAGATCACCACGCACTTCAGGTTGGCCTGGTGTTTCAGCGCGTACTCGATCGCCAGAACGCCGCCCCAGCTGTGGCCCAGCACGCAGAAGTTCTCGGGACCCAGGTCCAGCGCCTTGCGCACCTGCTCCACCTCGTCGACGAAGCGCTCGATGGTCCACAGCTTGGTGTCGGTCGGCTTGTCCGAGCGCCCCGAGCCCAGCTGGTCGTAGTAGATGTACTCGATGCCCTGGGCCGGGAAGTAGCTGTCGAAGGGCTCGAAATAGTCGTGGGTCGCGCCCGGGCCGCCGTGCAGCAGCAGCACCTTCAGCTTGGGATTGGAGCCGACCCGCTTGGTCCAGACCCGGAACTTGCCCGACGGCGTGTCGATGTCGACCATCCTGACCCCGCCCGACCAGGAGTCCGGCGCCTTGGTGTCGTAATAGCCGGCCGGCGGCGCCTGCCGCGCCTCGGCGCCGGTCGCGAACAGGGAGGTCAACAAAGCCACGATCGCCATCACAAGCCGTTTCATCGCATCGCCCCGCTCGAGTCCTGATCAGCCGAGGGCGAGCATTGGCCAGACCGGAGCGCCCGGCAAGCGCCCTTAAGCAACCAACCGCCTTGCCTCGCGCCGCCGCCCGCGCGAAACCGTGGGGCATGACCACGCCTCCGCTCGCCCCCTACCCCGCCACGCGCCTGCGCCGCCTGCGCCAGGCCGACTGGACCCGCCGCCTGGTTCGCGAGACCACGCTGGAGCCGTCCGACCTGATCTGGTCGATGGTGGTGCACGAGGGCGAAGGGACGATCCCGGTCGCCTCGATGCCGGGCGTCGAGCGCCTGTCGGTCAAGGAGGCCGCCAAGGCCGCCGTGCGGGCCCGCGATCTGGGCATTCCCGCCATCGCCATCTTCCCGCACATCGACGGGTCGCGGAAGGACGCCAGCGGCTCGATCGCCTCGGACCCCGACGGCGTGATCCCCCGCGCGGTCAAGGCCATGAAGGACGCCGCCCCCGAGGTCGGCATCATGTGCGACGTGGCGTTGGACCCCTTCACCGACCACGGCCACGATGGCGTGGTCGAGGGCGGCAGGATCCTGAATGACCCGACCATCGAGCGCCTGATCGAACAGGGGCTGATGCAAGCCGAGGCCGGCGCCGACATCCTGGCCCCGTCCGACATGATGGACGGCCGGATCGGCAAGCTGCGCGCGGCCCTGGAAGGCGCGAACTTCCAGGACACAATGATCATGTCCTACGCCGCCAAGTACGCCTCGGCCTTCTACGGCCCGTACCGCGACGCCATCGGCTCGGCCAAGCTCTCGGCCGGCCAGGGCGACAAGAAGACCTACCAGATGGACCCGGCCAACACCGAGGAGGCCATCCGCGAGGTCGCGCTCGACATCGCCGAGGGCGCCGACATGATCATGGTCAAGCCGGGCATGCCCTATCTCGACATCCTGCGCCGCCTGGTCGACGAGTTCCGCATGCCCACCTACGCCTTCCAGGTGTCGGGCGAGTACGCGATGATCATGGCCGCGGCCCAGAACGGCTGGATCGACAAGGACCGCGCCATCCTGGAAAGCCTGACCGCCTTCAAGCGGGCCGGCGCGGCCGGGATCATCAGCTACTTCGCGCCCTGGGCGGCGGAAAAGCTGGGGGCGTGAGCGCCGTCATCGACATCGTCACCGCCGTGATCCGCGACGAGGCCGGCCGCATGCTGGTGGTCCGCAAGCGCGGCACGGCGATCTTCATGAAGCCCGGCGGCAAGCGCGAGCCCGGCGAGGATGACATCACCGCCCTGGCCCGCGAGCTGGACGAGGAGATCGGCTGCCGGCTGACCGGCGCGACCCTGCTGGGCGCCTTCGAGGCTCCCGCCGCCAACGAACCCGGCTTCACCGTGCGCGCGGCAACCTATCTGGCCCAGGTCGAGGGCCAGATCGCCGCCCGCGCCGAGATCGAGGAACTGGCCTGGATCGACCCGGCCGCGCCGGGCGACATCGTGCTGGCCCCGCTGATGCGGGTGGTGCTGGCGGCGCTCCAGGCCGCCTAGATCCGCTCGAAGGCCTCGCGCAGGATCGTCGCCCGCCGACCTTCCGGCCGGATCATCAGGAACTTGCCCGACCAGACCCTGGGGATGGACCATTGGCCCGCGATCTCGGTGGCGTCGTCGCTCAGCACGCCTTCGTAGGCGACCGCGTGCGTCCAGCCGTTCGTGCCGTCGTAGGTCTTGGTGAAACTCACCGCCTGCCCGCCCCGCTTGCCGAGCAGGGTGGCGAAGACCTCGCGCCAATCGCCCCATTCGTCCTGGGCGGTCTCGTGGATCGAGCCGCTGAGCCAGGCTCCGCTCTCGATCAGGGTGGCGGTGAAGCTGACCGGCGCGTCCGCGCTCGGGTAGTGATAGAGCCCCTGCCAGATGCCGGTCAGGTTGTTCGTCGTCGTGGTCATGGCCGTCCCCGTCCTCGCGCCGACATAGGCCCGGGCCGCCCCCGACCGTCAAGGTAGAGGCTCTCGCGCGAAACCAGGAACAGGCTTAGGGTGTTCCTAGTGTTCGGCCCGAGGCCGCGTACAAACGGCCCAGCCCGACCTCAACGATAGCGGAGGTGACGCATGCCAGCCGATATTAGGGACGCCGATTTCAACGACACCGGTAAACCCGAACTGCTCGCCCACGAGCAGACCTATCACGGATTCAGCATCCTCCTGCGATGGTGCATGCTGGGCCTGGCCACCACCATCACGACCCTGACCCTGTGGTTCGCCAGCCCCGCCGGCTTCTGGGGCGGCCTGATCATCGGGATCGTGGTCTTCGCGATCGGCTACGCCATCCTGGTGCGCCACGAGGAAAAGCAGCCGCTGAACCTCTGGATCGAGGGCCGGTAGGCGAGCCCAACCGGCTACCCATCGATGGCAAACTCGGTTGTCATCCCGGACAAGCGCGCAGCGCGCCGATCCGGGACCGGCGGATGGTGGTCGATGCTGCGGTCGAAGAAGCCGATGTCGCGATGGGTGCGGGCCTGCATGACCGCGCCCTCCATCGTCGTCAGGATGAATTCCGAAAGGCCGCGCAGGTCCAGGCCGGGCGGCAGCCGCTGGCCCGCGTCCTTCAGGCAGCCCTCGATCGCGCCGGTCCACTTGCGGAAGTTGGCCGCCAGCAGCTCGCGCACCGGCGGATCGGGCTCGTGCAGCTCCAGGGCCAGCGAGCCGATCGGGCAGCCGTACAGGCAGTCGCTCTCCAGCAGCATGCCGCGATAGGCCGCCAGCAGGGCGAAGATGCGCTCGATCGGATCCTCGACGCCGCGCCAGGCCGGATCCAGCAGCATCTGCTCGATGCCGTCGCGGTACATCTCCAGCACCCCGATCAGCACGTCCTGCTTGCCGGGAAAGAAGTGATAGAGGCTGCCGCTGTTGGCCTGCGATCGCGAAAGGATGTCCGACACCGAGGTCGAGCCGTAGCCCTTGGCGGCGAACAGCTCCATCGCCGTCAGCAGGATGCGTCGCCGGGTGTCGAGGGGATGGGAAGGCGCCATGGCCTCTTGCGTACCCCGCGCTTGAACGATCGGTCAACTCAAGGCTTGAATGATCGATCAAGTCATGTCTAGCTTGAACGATCATTCAAGCCTTTGGGCAAGCCCTGGGAGGGAAGCGCATGTTGAAGTCGATGCTGATCGCGGCCGGCGCGCTGCTGGTCTTTGCGCAGGGCGCTCAAGCCCAACAGACGCCCCAGCAAACGCGCAGTTGGCGCGACTTCCCGGGCGTGAGCAACACCAGCTATGTCGACGCCGCCGGCCAGAAGGCCCTGCAGCTGTCCATGGACGTCCCCGCCCCGCCGCGCGCGGTGTTCGAGGCCTTCGCCACCTCGGAAGGCTTCAAGAGCTGGGCGGTCGCCGTGGCGCGGATCGACCTGCGCACCGGGGGCGAGATCGAGTCCAGCTACGATCCGAAGGCCGCGATCGGCGACCCGAACAACATCAAGAACCAGATCGTCACCTACATCCCCGACCACCTGCTGGTGATCCGCAACATCCAGGCCCCGAAGGGCTTCGCGGGCCAGGGCGAGTTCCAGAAGACGGTCACGGTGGTGGAGTTCGATCCGATCGTCGGCGGCACGCGCGTGCGGATCACCAACACCGGCTATGGCGCGAGCCCCGAGGCCCAGACGGTCTACGGCCACTTCGAATGGGGCAACGCCTATACGCTGGCCGAGCTGAAGAAGCGGTTCCAGAACGGCCCGATCGACCGGACCAAAGGCGACGGGGCCGAGCGGAACGCCGACGCGGACAAGGCCGTGACGGGGAAGTAGGCGCTCCATCCCCTCTCCAACTTCGATCAAGTCGCTGAAATCAAAGTTCTAAATCTTTAATCCCCTCACCCTTTCGCGGCGCCCGTATCCTTGACCCACCTCGCCGCATGGAAAGGGCGCATGGCCAGCGACCGATGCGGCGGCGGGGGGCGATCGAGCGGGACTGGGCTGGAGGGGGTTACTTCAGCGTGTCCGGGGAGCCTGGCGTTGCAGGCCCCGCCCGCCGTCGGCGTCGAACGGGGATAAAGCGCGTGTATTGCCCATTGGCCCGCGCCCCCGGCGGCTGGGACCGTCGGAAACGACAGGTCCCGGGTCCGGCTAAGCCTCAACAGGGCTGCCCACCGGATGCTGGCGGATAACGATGGCGCGGAGCGATCGGCTTCGTCGAAACGGTATTTATTCAAACAACTCCGGACGATGTCCGGCGCTCCGCGACCTTTCCATCAACTCAGCGGCTTCCGCGTGAGAGAGCGAAGCCGTGCCTCCAAGGCCCTCCCCCTGTGGGGGAGGTGTCGGCAAAGCCGACGGAGGGGGGAGTATTCGGCAGGTGACCCCAACCGGGATCGACGATCCGACAATTCCCCCCACCGATCGCTGCGCGATCGCCTCCCCCACAGGGGGAGGGCCCTGGAACCCTACTTCTCCAACCGCGCCACCAGACTGGACGTATCCCAACGATGCCCGCCCATGGCCTGCACCTCGCCGTAGAACCCGTCGACCATCGCCGTGCCCTCCAGCTTGGCGCCGTTGACCGCCGCTTCGGCCAGGGCGATGCCCAGGTCCTTGCGCATCCAGTCCACGGCGAAGCCGAAGTCGAACCTGCCCTCGGACATGGTCTTCCAGCGGTTCTCCATCTGCCAGGACTGGGCCGCGCCCTTGGAGATGGCGGCCAGCACGTCGTCGGTCGGCAGGCCGGCGCGCTTGGCGAAGTGCAGGGCCTCGGCCACGCCTTGGACGAGGCCGGCGATGGCGATCTGGTTGCACATCTTGGTCAGTTGGCCCGCACCCGACGGACCCATCAGGCGGATGGCCTTGGCGTAGCTGTCCAGCACCGGCTCGACCCGGGCGAAGGCGGCGGCGTCGCCGCCGGCCATGATCGTCAGCTGGCCGTTCTCGGCCCCCGCCTGGCCGCCCGACACCGGGGCGTCGACGAACCAGCGGCCGACGGCGCGCGCGGCGGCGTCCATCTCGCGGGCCACGGTGGCCGAGGTCGTCGTGTGGTCGACGATCACCCCGCCCTCGGCCATGGCCGGCAGCACCTGCGCCACGACGTCGCGCACGTCGTCGTCATTGCCGACGCACAGGCAGACCAGCTCGGCGCCCGCCACCGCCTCGGCGATGGTCGGCCGGGACGCGCCGCCGTGCTTCTCCGCCCAGCGCGCGGCCTTTTCCGGCGTGCGGTTGAAGACGGTGACCTCGTGGCCGGCGGCCTTCAGGTGGCCGGCCATCGGAAAGCCCATCACGCCCAGGCCGATAAACGCCGTCTTCATGCCGAAAGCTCCTTTTGGAAGAGGCCCGACATCGCCCGTCGCGACCCCGATCGCAACGCCATTTTAACGTCCAGCCGTCACGTTCGCTCGAACAGGGTTAAGCAGGCTTAAGCGCAATGGCCGTCAGCGGCGAACAGCCGATCGTCATCAAGAAGGTCAAGAAGGTCGTCGGCGGGGGTCACCACGGCGGCGCCTGGAAGGTCGCCTATGCCGACTTCGTGACCGCGATGATGGCCTTCTTCCTGCTGATGTGGCTGCTGAACACGACCAGCCCCGAGCAGAAGCAGGGCATCGCCGACTATTTCGCGCCGGCCTCGATCTCGTCCAGCACCAGCGGCTCGGGCGGCATCCTGGGCGGCACCTCGCTGGGCGACGACGGAGCCAAGGCCGACGGCAAGATGTCGGTCATCCAGCAGATGGCCCCCGAAGCCCCCACCGAAACCGACAAGGACGGCCAGAGCACCGCTTCGGCCAGCCTCGACTCGGCCAGCGAGCAGGCCCTGCGCGACGCCCTGGCCAAGAAGGAGCAGGACAGCTTCGCCTCGGCCGCCCAGTCGCTGCGCCAGTCGCTGCAGGACATGCCCGAGCTGGCCGAACTGTCCAAGCAGATCATGATCGACCAGACCCCCGAGGGCCTGCGCATCCAGCTGATCGACCAGGACGGCCGCTCGATGTTCAAGGAGAACTCGCGCGAACCGAACGACCGGGCCCGCATCCTGCTGCGCGCCGTGGCCAAGGTGATCAACCAGCTGCCCAACCGCATCACCATCTCGGGCCACACCAGCGCCAGTTCGGCCGGCAAGCGCGCCGACAGCGACTGGTCCCTGTCGGCCGAGCGCGCCGACGCCTCGCGCCAGGTGCTGCGCGGCGCCGGGGTCGACGAGGACCGCATCTACCAGGTCTCGGGCAAGGCCAATTCCGAGCCGCTGTACGCGGACGATCCCACCCTGCCCGGCAACCGCCGCATCTCGATCGTGCTCCTGCGCGAAAAGCCGGTGCTTCCCGATGGTCTCTGACGCGCGCCTTTGGGTCGTCCGCGACGACATGACGCTCAAGCGTGTGGCGCAGCTTGCGCAACCGTCGCGGATGCCGCCTAATCCCTTATCGGCCCGGTATCGCGGGCGAGGCTATTAGAGGATCGGGCGCCTTCCGTGACGCAGCATTTTCCGACGCGACAGCTGCGCTTCTTCCTCACGGCGCCCACGCCTTGCCCCTATCTGCCCGGACGCGAGGAGCGGAAAGTCTTCGCCCACCTGCCGCTGTCCGACGGGCCCACTGTCAATGACAGCCTGACCCAGGTCGGCTTCCGTCGCTCCCAGAACATCGCCTACCGGCCCGCCTGCGAGACCTGCCGCGCCTGCCAGTCGGCCCGCGCTCCGGCCGGCGACTACGTGTTCTCGCGCTCGGAACGCAAGGTCCTGACCCGCAACACCGACCTGGAACGCCACCTGGTCGAGGCCGAGGCCACGCTGGAGCAGTTCGAGCTGCTGCGCCGCTATCTGCTGACCCGCCACGCCGACGGCGGCATGGCCGAGATGACCTGGCCCGACTACGTGGCCATGGTCGAGGACACGGCGGTCCGCACCCATCTGATCGAATACCGCCTGCGGTCGCAGGACCGCGGCCCCGGCGACCTGATCGCCTGCGTGCTGGTCGACGTGCTCGCCGACGGCCTGTCGCTGGTCTACAGCTTCT
The DNA here is from genome assembly GCF_056406095.1 of Caulobacter sp. P1_D6. Taxonomy (NCBI): domain Bacteria; kingdom Pseudomonadati; phylum Pseudomonadota; class Alphaproteobacteria; order Caulobacterales; family Caulobacteraceae; genus Caulobacter; species Caulobacter sp. P1_D6. The sequence continues at coordinate 186,934 of NZ_JBFUAW010000011.1, forward strand.
ACGACCCCAGCCTGACCAAGCGCAGCCTGGGCTCGTTCATCATCCTGGACCACATCCTCCAGGCCCAGATCAACAACCTGCCCTACGTCTATCTGGGCTACTGGGTGCCGGGCAGCGAGAAGATGGCCTACAAGGCCCGCTTCTCGCCGCTGGAGATCCTCAAGCCCGGCGGCTGGGCCCTGATGTCGGCCCGCGAACGCGGCGCCCGTCCGCCCAAGCCGGTCGGCTGCGGCTCCAACGCCGGCGTCGAGCTCAGCGACGCCGAGCCGGCCGAGCTGGGGGGCTTCCCGTCGCCGGGCAAGCCCTAGCTACGATTGGGGACAAGCGCATGCGCCTGTCCCCAGCCGAGCCCTCATCGCGCGAAACTGACCCCGCCGTCCACCGTGACGGCCGACCCCGTCACATAGTCCCCGGCCCGCGAGGCCAGGTAGATGGCCGCCCCCGCCATGTCCTCGGTCGTGCCGATCCGGCCTGCGGGAATGGCCTTCGAGACGGCGTCGGCGTGGTCACGAGCCACCTTGTTCATGTCCGAGGCGAACGCGCCCGGCGCGATGCAACTGACGGCGATGTTGTCCGGCGCCAGGCGCAAGGCCATCCGCTTGGTCATGTGCAGAAGGCCGGCCTTGGACGCGCCGTAGGGATAGGTCTCCTCCTTGGCCACCGACTGGCCGTCGATCGAGGCGATGTTGATCACCTTGGCCACGTGGTCCTTGCCGGCCGCCCGCAGGTGGCCGATCAGCGCCTGGGTCAGGAAGAACGGCGTCTTCATGTTCAGGTCCACGACCTTGTCCCAGCCGCTCTCGGGAAACTCGTCGAAGGCCGCGCCCCAGGCGGCGCCGGCGTTGTTGACCAGGATGTCCAGCTTGTCCTCGCGCTCGGCGATCCGCGCCACCAGGCCGTTGATGCCCTCCAGGGTCGAGACGTCGGCCGGCAGCGAGATGCATTCGCCGATCGCCGACAGCTCCTCGGCGGCCGCGTCACAGGCGGCGGCCTTGCGGGCCGAGACGTAGACCCGGCGCGCGCCGTAGGTCAGGAAGCCCTCGGCGATCATCTTGCCGATGCCGCGCGAGCCGCCGGTGACCAGGGCCACGCGGCCCTTCAGGGAAAACAGGTTCTGCATCATGGAGCTGGTCTTTCAGAAGTGGCGGCCGGCGCCGAGGGCGCCCAGCCGCTGGGTGATTTCGAAGAATTGCGCGACGGTCTCGTCGATGATCTGGGCGGCCGGCTTGACCTCGTCGATCAGGCCGACGGTCTGGCCCGCCAACGCCGGAGCCGCCTCCATGTCGCCGCCGAAATAGACGCCGAGGATGCCCTTCAGGGCGTCGGGCGGCATCAGGCCTGCTTCGTGGATTTCACGGGTTCGCTCGGACTTCAGGGCGCGGATGCAGGGGCTGGCCTTCTTGTTCAGCACCCAGGTGCCGGTCTCCTTGGAGCCGGTGATCGCGGCCTTGTAGTTGGCGTGCACCGGGCTTTCGGCGGCGCTGACGAAGCGGGTGCCCATCTGCACGGCCTCGGCCCCCAGGGCGAAGGCGGCGGCCATGCCGCGTCCGTCACAGATGCCGCCGGCGGCGATCAGCGGCACGTCGACCCGGGCGCGGATGGCCTGCAGCAGCACCAGGGTCGAGACCTCCTCGGGATTCTTGAAGCCCCCGCCCTCGGCGCCTTCGACCACCAGTCCGTCGACGCCGGCCTCGACGCATTTGACCGCCGCGTCGACGGTGGGCACGGCGTGATAGACCACGATCCCGGCGTCCTTCAGCGGCCCGACGAACTTGGCCGGACTGCCGGCCGAGGTGGTGACGAACTTCACGCCGCTCTCGCAGACGAAGCGCAGCATGGCGTCGTCCTTGAGGAACAGGATCGGCAGGTTCACCCCGAACGGCAGGCCGCTGTCGGCCATCTTGCGGATCTCGGCCTTGCAGTTCTCGGTCTCGCCGGACGAGGTCTCGATGATCCCCAGCCCGCCAGCCCGCGAAACGGCGCTGGCCAGCGGATAGCGGGCGATCCAGCCCATGGGGGCCTGGACGATCGGATACTTGGCGCCCGTGTGGGCAAGCACTCTGTTGGTCATGGGATCAACAGCACCCGGCCGACAGCCTGGCGGCTCTCGATATAGGCGTGGGCGGCGGCGGCTTCCGATAGCGGGAAGGCCTTATCGATCAGCACCTGCAGCTCGCCGCGCGCGGCCTCGTCGATCAAGGTCTGGATCATGTCGTGCACCCGATCGGTCATGATCTCGGCGCCCAGGAACACGCCGGTCAGGCTGCGATTGCCGCCCATCAGCGACGAGACGTCCACCTTGGTCGGCTCGCGTCCGGCCTGGCCGACCAGCGAGATGCGGCCGCGATAGCCCAAGGCCAGGATGCTGGTCTGCAAGGTCGGACCACCGACCGGGTCGACCACCAGGTCCACGCCCTTGCCGCCGGTCAGCTTCATCACCTGCTCGACCACGTCGTCGCGGCCGTAGTTGATGCCGTGGTCCAGGCCGAAGGGCTTTAGGCGTTCCAGCCGCTCGTCGCTGGAGGCCGTGGCCAGCACCGTCGCCCCGGCCCGCTTGGCCAGTTGGATCGCGGCGACGCCGACGGCCCCCGCCCCGGCCTGGACCAGCACCGTTTCGCCGGACTTCAGGTGACCGGCCCCGAACAGGCATTCGTGGGCCGTGCCGAACGGCACCGGGATCGCGGCGGCCTTGCGGACGTCGAAGCCCTCGGGGATAGGCCAGGCGTTGCGGGCCGGCACGCTGCGCAGCTCGGCGTGCGAGCCGAAGGCGTTCACGGTCACGACCTTCTGGCCGACCTTGAGATGCGTGACCTCGGCCCCGACCTCGATGATCTCGCCCGCCGCCTGATAGCCGACGATGTGCGGGCTGCCCGCCATCACGCCGCCGCCGCGGTTGAGGGTGTCTCCGCCCTCGATGCTGACCGCTTCGACACGGATCACCACGCCGCTGGGGTAACAAGGCGGATCGGCGACATCCTCGTACTTCAGCACGCCCGGAGAACCGGTTTCGTAATAGACGGCGGCCTTCATGACACGCTCCCTAAGCTTTGTTTTTATTGGCCCTTCGAGGGGCTGTTACTGCGCCGGATCGACCAGGGCCTGATAGACCAGGGTGGCGGCGTCATCGTTGATCTTGGCCAGGGCCGGATCGATCTCCTTGGCCAGGATGTGGATCATCCCCAGCATGAAGAGGTCGTTCTTGGGATCGATCCAGAACCAGGTCCCGGCCGCGCCGCCCCAGCTGTAGGTCCCCTCGCCCTGCAGCGTGCCGTCCCGGGCCGGGTCGGTGACCACCGCGAAGTCGAGGCCGAAGCCCACGCCCTTGGCCRGCGAGAACGACGCGTCGGGCGCGGCCATCACGATGTCGGACAGGTGGTTGCTGGCCATCAGCTTGATCGTGCCCGGCGCCAGGATGCGGGCCCCATCCAACTGGCCGTCGTTCAGCAGCATCTGGGCGAAGCGGGCGTAGTCGGCCGTGGTCGAGACCAGGCCGCCGCCGCCCGAGGCGATGGCCGGCGGCTTGGTGACGTCCAACACCATGAAGTTGTCTGCCGGCTTCAGGGCGCGGGTCTTGGGATCGGGAATATAGAGCGCGGCCAGGCGACCGCTCTTGGCCGGCGGGACCCAGAAGGCCGTGTCGGTCATCTTCAACGGATCGAAGATCCGGCTCTTCATGAAGTCAGCCAGGCTCATGCCCGACAACCGCTCGACGATCAGGCCCTGGATGTCGACCGAGACGCTGTAGCGCCATTCGGTCCCCGGCTGGCTGGCCAGGGGCAGTTTGGCCAGGGTGGTCAGGAACTCGGCCTGGGTCTTGGAGCCCAGCAGTCCGCTGTCGCGATAAGCCTTCTCGACCGGTTGATCCGTACGCAGACCGTAGGCGAAGCCGCCCGTGTGGCTCATGATCTCGCGCATGGTCGGCGCGCGCGTCGCCGGCTCGGTGATGAAGGTCCCGTCGGCGTTCTGGCCCTTGTAGACCTTGAGATTGGCCAGCTCGGGCAAGAACTTGGTGACCGGATCGTCGAGGCGCCACTTGCCCTCCTCGAACAGGATCATCATCGCCACGCCGGTTACCGGCTTGGTCTGGGAATAGATCCGGAAGAGCGTGTCCTTGGTCATCGGCGCGCCGCCGATGGCCTTCTTGCCGAAGGTCTCGTAGCTGACGATCTTGCCGTGGCGGGCGACCAACGTGATCGCGCCCGGCAGGTGGCCCTGGTCGACCAGACCCTGCATGTAGGCGTCCAGGCGCTTGAGGCGTTCGGGCGAGAAGCCCGCGGCGTCGGGCGCGGCGGCCGCGAGGGTCGGAGCCGCCGCCTTGGGCGCGCTCCAGGCCGAACCGGCCGCCAGCACCAGGACGGCCGTCGCCGCCGCCATCGTCCGCCAAATCCGCATGCGCCACCCTCACGAACAGTTGTTTGAGAGCACCTTAGCTTGCTTTGATGACACGGCAATGGATCAGGTTGGCCGCCGGCCTTGCCCGCCCCCCGTCGTTGCGGCTAAGGAGAACCCCCGCTCGCCGTAGCGGCGTCGGCCGGTTTAGCTCAGCTGGTAGAGCAGCGGTTTTGTAAACCGAAGGTCGCGGGTTCGAGTCCTGCAACCGGCACCACACTCTCCACGGCGGCCAACGCTCCACGCTTTCAGACGGCGTAGGCCAACCGCTCCATCCATTCGCCGTGAACGGCCATGAACACAGCTCGCTCTTCGGGTGTCACGGTGTCCGGTACGGTCGGCAATCCGCGCCGGAAGAAATTGGGTCCGATAGCGTGCGCCTCGCTCCAGGGATTTTCCCAGGCGTCGATCGGCTCGCGATCAAGGAAGGCCGCGAGCGCTTGGACCACGACCGAAGGATCGTCGATCACGTCTTCGTAGCGAACGACGAGCGTCCGGCCACGCGACAAAGGCGACCAAGCGTCCAGGTGGCGCGACCAGTTTCCGAACACGGTCGAATCCTCGATCACCTCTCGCCAGGACACGTCGCGCCCCTCAACGCGGCTTCGATAGTGTCGGTAGGAATCGGTGGCGACCAAACCATTGCGGACAACGTAAATCGCCGCGTCCTCGCCTTCGGGCTCATCGTGGGTCTTCAGGATTACGTCATCCGCAATCGACCTGGCGGTTTCGACGAAGACCGGCAGGTCCCCCTCGTATTTCGCCACCCCGATCATGTCGGTCAGCCGCTTGTCCATGCTCGGCGAACCCGCGGGCTCATACTTGGAATAACTCGCTAAGCCGAATGTCCTGCGCAGCAGGCTCCGCATCAACGTGTTGCCGGATCGTGGAAACGATGAAAGCCAGATAAGCAAGGTCACACCAAAAACATGAGAATAACTTATAAGTTGTTTTTGGTACAAACGACGTAAGATTGAATTGCAAGCCCATATTGCGTCGCGTCCCTACAACGCGCCAAAAAAAGAAAAAGCCGCCCGGCCTTTGCGGGCCGAGCGGCGGTTCAGACCTCGAAATTGATTAGAACGTCTTGCGCAACGTCACACCGTAGGTGCGCGGCGGGGTCGGATAGCCGCTGTAGCTGCCGTCCTGGGCGACGGTCGGGAACGTGGCGATCAGGCTTTCGTCGTTGGTCAGGTTACGCGCCCACAGCGTCAGCTCCAGCTGGTGCGCGTCGTCGGTGACGCCCAGGCTGGCGTTGACGATGTTCTGGCCCCAGGTCCCGATGTCCGGCGGGGTCGTCTCGCTGAGCTGCGCCTTGCTGGTGTAGTCGTACTCGACCCGCAGGTAGCCGGCGTACCCCTTGCCCAGGTCGTGCGAGATCGTGGCCGAGGTCGACAGGCTCCACTTGGGGATGCCGGCCGGCTTGTCGCCCGTCAGATCGCGGAAGTTGGGACGCAGGCCGGTGGAGATGTTCACCGGGCAGCGGACGGTGTCGTAGTTCACGCAGGCCGCGCCGGTGAACGAGTCGTAGGTCGGATCCAGATAGGTCGCCGACGCCGTCAGCGACAACCAGTCGATCGGCCGGTAGGCGCTGTCGACCTCGAAGCCCTTCACCGACTCCTCGCCGGCGTTGACCAGGCTGTAGCCGATGCCGGTATAGGCGTTGGACTGGAAGCCCTTGATCGACTGATCGAAGATCGCGAGGTTCAGATAGCCGCCCTGGAAGTTGGCCTTCAGGCCGGCTTCGTAGACGCTGACGTCCTCGGGTGCGGCGGTGCGGCCCACGCCGTTGGCGTTCGGCGGCCGGCTGTCGGACGACAGGTTGTAGGCCCCGGCCTTCCAGCCCGTAGAATAGCTGACATAGGCGTTCACCCAGCCGAAGTCGTAGGCGGCGCGAACGGCGTAGGTGACCTTGTCGCCCTTCAGTTCGCCGGACTCGCTGGCGTTCGGGAAGTTGACCGGGGCGTGGTTGCTGGTGTTGCCGTAGTAGAACTGCAGGCTGCCCAGCGCGCCGTACAGGTTGCCCGGCAGGCCCAGGGCGGTCAATTGCGGCACGTTCTGCAGGTTCAGGGCCGAGAACGGGTCGCGCAGGACCACGTCCGACGCCACACGCTTGCGATCGTTCAGATAGGACAGGCCGCCGGTGATCGTCAGCTGGTCGGTGACCTGGTAGTCGGCCTGGCCGAACAGCGAATAGGACCGCTGCTTCATCGAATAGTCGTCGTCGATGCCCTGGCCGGCCTGGAAGTAGGCCTTGCCTGGAACGATCGACGGGGTGACCAGGCTCTGGAGGAACTCCAGGGCATAGATGTTGGACTTGCCGGTCAGGGCCGGACGGATGGCCGCCGGCAAGGCGGCGAGCAAGGCGGCGGGGACCTGGCCGCTCAGGCCGTCGGTGTAGGCGCGGATGTCGGTCCCGTAGTTGATCGTCCGGCCGGTCTCGAGTTTTTCGTCCTGGTAGAAGCCGCCGATCAGCCAGTTGAACGGGCCTTCGTTGCTCGAGGCCAGGCGCAGTTCCTGGGTGAAGGTCTTGATGTCGTTGCCGTCGGCCTTGTTGGCCAGGTCCGCGCCGGTGAAGTCGACGTCCTGGAACGAGGCGGCGGTCTGCTCGCGATAGGCGGTGATGGCGGTCAGCTTGGCGAAGCTGAGGTCGTGGTCGATCTGGCCCGAGATCCCCTTGCCCGTCAGGCGGTTGCTGGGGTCGGTGTTGAAGACGACGTCGCGGTCGAAGATCTTCTTCGGATCGCTGATCGGCTTGCCCAGGCCGAACGGCGCGGGCGCGCCGATAAACTGGGTGGCCGGGCCGTTGTAGATCGAGTTCACCGCGCAGCAGACTTCGGTGATCTTGTTGTAGTCGGCGATGATCCGAACCGAGGTCTGGTCGGTCGGCACCCACAGCAGGTCGCCGCGGATCGACCAGCGGTCGCGGTCGTTGACGTCGTTGCCGGTGGTGACGTTGGTCGCGTAGCCGTCACGCTTGTTCAGGCTGCCCGACAGGCGCACGGCGACCGTGTCGCTCAGCGGGCCGGTGACGGTGCCCTTCAACTGGCGCGCGTCGTAGTTGCCGAGGGTGGCCTCGACCTTGCCGCCGAAGTCGAACTGCGGCTGCTTGGTCACGATGCTGATCGCGCCGGCCGACACGTTCTTGCCGAACAGGGTGGACTGCGGGCCGCGCAGCACTTCGATGCGCTCGACCTCGGGCAGGTCGTCCAGGGCCGCGGCGGAGCGCGAACGGTAGACGCCGTCGATGAACACGCCGACCGAGCTCTCGATGCCGTCGTTGCCGTTGCCGTTGCCGAAGCCCCGGATGATGAAGTTGGTCTGGCTGGCGGCGTTGAACTGCGACACCTTCAGCGACGGCACCACCGATTGCAGGTCGATCAGGTCGCGGATCTGGGCCCGTTCGATGGTCTTCTGGCTGGTGACGGCCACCGAGATCGGCACGTCCTGGAGGGTCTGCTCGCGCTTGGTCGCCGTGACGATGATCTCTTCGACGGTCGCGGCGGCGTTGGCGGACGGCGGCGTCTGGTCCTGCGCCAGGGCGGGACCCGCCACGGCCAGCGCCAGCAGCGACGCGCCGACGAAATGCACCTTCTTCACGTTATTCTCCCTGGAAACTGTTCTTGTTGGTTTTCAGCGCGAGACGAGCCGCAGCGCGCCGATCCGCTCCGTGCGGACACGAGCAACTCGGCGATCTGATGTTCGGTTGAGCGGTACGGCGGTGACGTCGCGCGGCGCATCGCCCTCGGTGAGGGCGCGGACACAGTCCTGCGCGGCGTTCGCGGCCATCTCGGTTTCCCCCTAGGACGCGATCGCCTGTTTCGGCGCTTCGTGTCCTGGGACCGATTCTAGTACACCCCAGATATTCTAGAGCAAGTTAGAAATTTTAGGACGAAATAGAACGTCGTTCTCAGGACGCTTGCCCAAGGCGGCGTCGGACCGCTACCACTGCGGAAGTTCCGTAAAGAGAACGCCAGGGGAGCGGGAAAACTTGACCGGCGAAGACGACATCGTCACGGCCGCGCCGGACGGTCACAAACCGCTGTCGCACAGCCCGAAGTCCGCCAAGAAGCGCGACTCCATCCTTCGGGCGGCCACCGAGATCATCAACGTCAAGGGCTACGCCCTGGCCACGATGACCGAGATCGCGGCCGCGCTCGATCTGCGCGACGCGGCGCTCTACTACTATTTTCCCAACAAGCAGGCCCTGGTCTTCGCCTGCCACCAGAGCTCGCTGGAGCGCTTCGATCGGGTCCTGAGCCAGACGAACGAGGATGGCGGCAGCGGTTTCGAACGACTCGAACGTTTTCTGAAGGCCCTGCTGGTGGAGTCCGCCCGCAACGGTCCCCTGCTCTATTTCGGCGACCGGTCCTATCTGGACGAAAACCAGCGCGACGCGATCGCCACGTGCAGCGAACACCTGACCCGACGGCTCGAGCGGATCATCCAGGACGGCATGGCCGACGGCTCGATCACCCCCTGCGAGTCGTCGCTGGTGGTCCAGCTGCTGCTGGGCATGTTGATCTGGCTGGCCCAATGGGTGCCCACCGTCGAGGGCGTGACGGTCGACCGGCTGATGGCCGCCATCGGCGTCGCCAGCCTGAACGGTCTGAAAAGCGACGCGCGGCCGGCCTAGCCGCGCGCGGCGTTTCCTCTAGGCGCCCAGCAGGGCCTCGTAGCGGGCGACGTTCTCGGCCAGCCACTGCTTGAGGCGTTCCAGCTCGCTGATGTGGACGTGGGTCTCGTCCGTCACGCCGCCGTCGTCGGTACGCGCCCCCACCTGCAGCTTGCCGCTGCGCAGGGCTTCCAGACGCTCCTCGAGGGCGTCCTGCTCGGCCTTGTGTCGCTCGACGACGCGATTGAGTTCGGCCTTGTCCATACTCGGTCTCCACTGCGGCCGCCGACGGGGTCGGAACGGCTTCACGCTCAAGGATCGAGTTTACGGCCACGCCCGGCGCGCGTCGATCAAAGGCCTTGGGACCGGCAAAAAAAATGCCCGGCACGAAGGCCGGGCAGTCATTAGGGAGGAAACGCCCAGGAAGGGCAGGAGCGCCAAGGGCGGCTCCACGGGTTGATAACTAGTGCGCTGGGACGGCCAATCAAGGGCGAGACCGCTGCGTTGTACGGTGAAGCTGTGAAGAACGTCCGTTTGTACGCAAAGCGGGCAAGCAAGCGGGCCCTGCCCAAACCCTGGGCGCGGCCTGTTCGCGCGACGGGCGAAAAAGCCGCATCTAGGGCGTTTCAGGCCAATGCGATTCGGATGTGCGGAGCTTGCCGCCCGCGCACGCATGGGGCGGCGCCATGGACAGCCGAACCCCGGGCGGCTAAGCCTGCCAGCGCTCAACGGCCAAGGCGGAAGACCGATGAACGCGCCCCTGACCAGCGTCTTCGCCGAACGGGTGGCCGGCGCTCATCGCTTCGGGCTGGAACGCGTCCGCCGCGCCGTGCGCTTCGCCATCGCCCACCGCGACCGCAAGCTTCCGCGCCTGGCTCAGATCCGTAATCTCGACTATCCGGCCGCCAGCGGAAAGCGCGCCGCCCGACTCTATGTGCCGATGCACGCCGCCGCCGTCGGCCCCGCCATCCTGTTCTTCCATGGCGGCGGGTTCGTGATCTCCGACATCGAGACCCATGACGCCCTGTGCCAGCGCCTGGCCGACGCGGCCGGCGTCCGCGTCGTGTCCGCCGCCTACGGTCTCGCGCCCGAACACCCCTTCCCGTCGCAGATCGACGACGCCCGGGCGGCGTTCGCCTGGCTGCTGGACCAGGCCGCCGAGCTCGGCGTCGATCCCGATCGCCTGGCCGTGGCCGGCGACAGCGCCGGCGCCTATCTGGCCGCCACCGTGGCCAGCGAAGCCAACGCCCGGCGGGCCGGCGCGGTGAAGGCCCAGGGCTTCTTCTCTCCGTTGATCCATCTGGACGACAAGGTCTGGGCCCAGACCCTGCTGCGCGACGCTCGGTTGATCGGCCGCCTGGCCGTGGCCTACATCAACGCCCAACTGGCTAACGCCCACGCCCCGTCCCTGCTGGACGCGGCCGGCCCGGCCACGCCGCCGACCTTCCTGGTCACCGGCACGCTGCTGGACCCCGTTCATCCCGACGCCGTGCGCTACGCCGCGGCCCTGACAGCGGCGGGCGTGACTGTCGAGCTGCAGGAATATCCGGGCCAGGCCCATGGCTTCGTCAACTTCACCCATGTCCTGCCCGTGGCGGTCGAGGCCGTCGCGACGCTTGGCGCCCGGCTGGGGAAGGCGCTACGAGACGGCGCATGACCCCCGTCGCTCACAAAACGACTCTCTACATCGACGCCGACGCCTGCCCCGTGAAGGACGAGGTCTACAAGGTCGCCGCCCGCTACGGCCTGAAGACCTTCGTGGTCTCCAACAGCTGGATCCGCGTGCCCCCGACCCCGGCGATCGAGCAGATCGTGGTCGACGCAGGTCCGGACATCGCCGACGACTGGATCGCCGAGCGGGCCGGCCCCGGCGACGTGGTGATCACCAACGACATCCCGCTGGCCGACCGTGTGCTGAAAGCCGGCGGCCAAGCGTTGGGCACGACCGGGCGGTTATTCACCGTCGACACCATCGGCTCGGCCCTGGCGTCGCGGATGATCGGCGAGCACCTGCGCTCGATGGGCGAGGTCACCAGCGGCCCCAAGGCCTTCGGCCCCGCCGACCGCTCCAAGTTCCTGCAGGCGCTGGACACCGTCGTGGTCAAGGCCCGGCGCGTGGTCCGATGATCGAGATCACCTCCTGGCTGCGGATCGAGGACGACGAGATCGTCGAGAAGGCCACCCGCGCCTCGGGCCCCGGCGGTCAACACGTCAACAAGACCTCGACGGCGATCGAACTGCGCTTCGACGTGCGCAACTCCCCCACCCTGCCCGAGGATGTGAAGACGCGACTGGAAGCCCTGGCCGGCAGCCGTCTGACCCAGGACGGCGTGATCGTCCTGTTCGCCCAGGGCAGCCGGTCCCAGGAGATGAACCGCCAGGAAGCCCGCGATCGGCTGGTCGAGCTGATCCGCCGCGCGACCGAAAAACCGAAGCCCCGGCGGCCGACCAAGCCCACCTATTCCAGCAAGCTCAAGCGGCTGGAGACCAAGGGCAAGCGGGCGGGCGTCAAGGCGCTTCGCGGCCGTCCGAAGGGCGACGACTGAGGCCCGACCTTCACGGCGCGTTGAGTCCGCGCGCGACAGCGCAACCAAAGCGTAAGTATATAGAACTGGACAATTTTTACGGATGTTGGCCACATTCCGCCAAGCGCTAGCGGCGGGGCGGCCCATGAGCCTGGTGGTTCGAGAAATGGCGGAATCCGAGGTCGATCTGGTCATCGACTATTTCCACGCATCGACTCCGGAGCATCTGGAAATGATCGGCGTGGACCCGGAGCGTCTGCCCAGGCGCGAGGACTGGCGCGCCTATTACGAGGCCGTCTTCCAACAGCCGCTGGAAAATCGGGAAACCCTGCTTCTGACCTGGCTGAATGACGAGCGGCCCGTCGGCTTCTCCAGCGCCGACAAGATCGCGTTCGGCCAACAGGCGCACATGCACCTGCACGTCACCACCCCCCAAGACCGCCGACGCGGCCTGGGTGTCGAGGCGGTGCGCCGCAGCGTGGAACTCTATTTCGAACAGCTTCGGTTGAAGCGATTGTTCTGCGAGCCCCACGCCTTCAACGCCGCGCCCAACCGTGCGCTGAGATCGGCCGGGTTCAGATACCTGAAGACCCACATCACCGTGCCCGGGCCGCTGAACTTCCGCCAGCCCGTCACCCGATGGGTGATCACCCGGCCCGCGAAGCTGGACTCCTAGACGCGCTTCCAGGCCGGCTCGACTGGCCCCGGTCCATAGGACAGGACCTCGTGCTTCCACTCCGGCTCGGTGATCAGACCGCCGAGGATCTTCTGGAGATAGGTCGCCAGGTTGGTCTGCTCCTCCACGGTGAGCTCGGCGCAGACTTCCTGGTTGATGGGATGGATGTCCTCACGGATCCGCCCCAGGATCTCCTGACCTTCCGGGGTCAGACGAACCACCACCTTGCGGCGGTCCGAAGCCTGGGTCCCGCGTTCGACGAGGCCGTCGCGGATCAGGCCGTCGATCGACCGGGTCAGGGTCGTACGGTCGGCGGCCGACAGGCGCGCCAGGCGCGTCATCGAGCATTCGCCGAACCGCGCCAGGGAGGCCAGCGCCACCCATTTGGCGAAGCTCAATCCGTGTTGCGCGATGCAGTCGGCCGCCAAAGCGCGCCGATGCTGCTCGGTCTGGTACATCAGGTAGCTGACATAGGTCGGCAACGGCAAACCGCGGCCCTCCCCTTGCTTCTGCTCTGACATGGTTCCCCCCACGCCAAATGGCGCGTCTTCATCTCACACGCGGAAGCCACACACAATCACGGCCCCGCTTGCAGCGCGCGAATGCGCGCGGTTGCATGCATTTGGAACGCAACGCCGTTCCCCCTGGCGTGAACGACAGCGAACGCCGTTCGATCGTGGCTAACGTCACGCTAACCATACGGTTCCAGACGAAACGGCCCCCGCGAACAAGTTCGCGGGGGCCGTGTATTTCTCGCCCGTCGAGGGGGCGAAAGGCGATCAGGCGGCGCGGTTGGCGATCGCGTCCGGGGTCGCGGCGTTGCGCGCGCGGGCCCGGGCCAACCAGTCGTCGGGATAGGTCTCGCGCACCACGATCGACTTGAACTGGCCGACGGGGATGCGGGTGTTCTCGCCGGGATTGAGATCGCGCGACACCGAGTGGCCGGCGAACTCCTCGATGATGGTGATCACCTGGCTGCTGCCCGCGGTGTTTTCGATCAAGACCATGTTCATTGGGGTCGTCCTGGAGCTTGGGTTCAGGCGATGAGGGCGATCAGGCGGTGTAGCGTTCGATCTGGGCCGGTTGGCGCACCCAGGCCTTGAGCTCGGACGGCGAGCTCAGCTTGCGGAAGGCGCCGCGGGCGTGCTCGTCGCAGTAGGAGCCGCGGGCGGTCTTTTCGCGGCCGCAGAAGCCGAAGTCGTGGGAGTCGGGATTGCCGATCGGCCAGCGGCAGGAATGGGTCTCCAGGCCAAGGATGTTCGCGGTCGGCGCCATCTCGGCGATCTCGATCAGGCGAATGGCGGGGCGGACCGGAGCGGCGGAGGCGTCGCGAACGACGCGGGCGCGGGGTTGGGCTCGGACGGCGGTGCGCACCGTGGTGCGCTGACGGGTGGGAATGTCTCGAACGGTGATGCCCAGACGGTGCACCTTGCCGATCACCGCGCTGCGGCTGACGCCGCCCAATTGGCGCGCCACCTGACTGGCGCTCATCCCCTCAAGCCACAGCTTGCGAAGCGTGGCGGTCCGCTCTTCGTTCCAGTCCATGATCTTGTTTTCCTACCCGTCGCCGGAGCAGCCCCTCCGACGGCTTTCTGGGTACGTTTATGGTTAATTCTGGTCAATTTTTTATGTGCATACCCACGGTTTGTAATCGGGCATTTTGCTTTTACATTCTGTGGGATAACGCGCGTTGTCGCAGGGCGCTCACCGAAAGGTGGCAAGACCTTGACCGCATAACGGCGTTATATATTGGATGCACGACCCATAGTTGGGCCAGAAAATGAATGCGGCGCCGCGCCGCACAGCTTGCGGCATAATGTCAGTCGGGGACTAGTAAATGCGTCAGTTTCACCTCGCCGCGGCGGCGATCGTCTGCGTCCTTTTGGCGGGCTGCTCCAAGTCGCCGGGAAGCTCCGACGGCGGATCGGCGAGTTCGCCCGCCGCAGCGCCGCCGACCGACGTCGAAAAGCAGGCCCTGCTGGCCGCCCTCCCCGCTCCGTACAACACTGGCGACCTGATGAACGGCCAGAGCAAGTTCGCCCTCTGCCGGTCCTGCCACACCATCGCCGAGGGCGGCCCCAACATGACCGGCCCCAACCTCTATGGCGTCTTCGGGCGCAAGGCGGGAAGCAAGCCCGACTACAAGTACTCCCCCGCCGTCGCCGCGGCCGGCTTCGATTGGGACGCCGAGCACCTGGACAAGTGGCTGGACAATCCGCGCGGCTTCATGCCGGGCACCAAGATGACCTTCGCGGGTCTGCACGACCCCAAGGACCGCATCGATCTGATCGCCTATCTGAAGGTCGAGACCGGCTACAAGCCTCCCAAAGGCTGATGAGGGCTCAAGCCATGGAAGACGCGCACGCGCTGCTGACCAGGGTCTACGAAGCCTATAACCGCAGGGACTTCGCCGCCTTTTCGGCGCTGCTGGCGCTCGACGTCGACTGGCCCAACCAGATCGAGGGCGGGCGGCTGGTCGGCCATGACGCCTTGGCCGCATACTGGGCCGCGAACGACAAGGTGATCAAGGTCGACAGCGCGCCGGTCTCGTTCACGACCCTGCCGGACGGCCGGATCGCCGTCGACGTCAACCAGATCGTCCGCAACCTGGCCGGTCAGATCTGGTCCGACAGCTGCGTGCGGCACATCTTCACCCTGCGCGACGGCAAGATCTCGCGAATGGACATCGAGTTTCGCGACAAGGGGCGGTCGGAATGAGCGCGGCGACCGACCTGATCGTCCGCTATTACGACGCGATCGAACGCCGCGATCTCGAGGCGGTTCTGGCCGTGACCCACGCGCAGGTGCGTTTCCACGATTTCCTCGACAGCGGCGAGGTCGAGGGCCTGGCCGCCGCCCGCGACTTCTATCGACGGATGTTCGAACTCGCGCCGGACCTGGACCTGATCACGACCGAGACCCTGCCGGACGGAAGGGTGCGCGCCGAGTTCCAGTCCTCGGTCCACTCGTCCTCGGGACACCTGTGGTCCGACACCCGACAGGCGGCGATCTACACGCTGGTCGACGGGCTGATCCAGGGCGTCGAACTGCTCGGCCCGACGTCCTAGATCTTCGCCTTCGTCAGATCAGCAGGTCGGCGCAGGCGTCCAGGATGGCGTCGGCGTCGAGACGGTACTTGGCGTAGAGGTCCGGCAGGTCGCCCGACTGGCCGAAGGTCTCCAACCCCAGGGCCCGCAGCCGCATGCCGCGCACCGAGCCCAGCCACGACAGGGTCGACGGCGCGCCGTCGATCACGGTGACCAATCCGGCGTCCCGCGCCAGCGGGGCCAGGAGCGTCTCGATGGTCGAGGCGCGCGGCCCGCCGTTGGTCCAGCGCGAACGCCCCGCGGCGGTCCAGTCCCGGTGCAGGACGTCGGCCGAGGTCACCGCCAGCAGGCCCGCGCCCGGTTCGTCCTCCAGCACTGCCTCGAAGGCGGCCAGGGCCTCGGGAGCTAGGGCTCCGGCATAGACGATGGCCAGGCGCGCTCCAGGGGCCGGCGGCCGCAGCCAGTAGGCGCCGTTGACCACGCCCTGGCGCCAGGCGTCGTCGACGCGTTCGGGCTGGGCGATCACCCGGGTCGACAGTCGCAGATAGGTCGAAGCCCCATGCTCGGCCTGGATCTGGCCGAAGGCGTGGGCCATCAGCACCGCGGTCTCGTCGGCGAAAGCCGGTTCGTAGCTGTCCAGACCCGGCTGGCTCATGCCGATCAGCGGCGAGCCGATCGACTGGTGCGCGCCGCCTTCGGGCGCCAGCGTCAGCCCCGAAGGCGTGGCGACCAGCAGGAAGCGGGCGTCCTGGTAGCAGGCGTAGTTCAGCGCATCGAGCCCACGGGCGATGAAGGGGTCATACAGCGTGCCGACCGGGAACAGCCGTTCGCCGAACAGCGGCGCGGTCAGGCCCAGGGCCGCCAGGGCGATGAACAGGTTGTTCTCGGCGATGCCCAACTCGACGTGCTGCCCGGTCTCGGCCTTGGACCAGACCTGGGCCGAAGGGATGCGCCGGCGCTTGAAGACGTCCTCGTGCGCGCGCCGCTGGAAGACGCCCCGACGGTTCACGAAGCCGCCGAGATTGGTCGAGACCGTGACGTCCGGCGAGGTGGTCACCACCCGGCCGGCGAATTCGTCGTCGCGGCGGGCGATCTCGAACATCACCTTGCCGAAGGCGGCCTGGGTCGACTGCTCGCCGCCGCCCGCGACAGGCGCCAGCAACTCGTCGGCCGTCGGAAGGACAATCGCCGGCGCGACGTGCTCGCGCTCCACTTGGGCGGCGAACGGCGCGCGGGCGACCAGGCCCTTCAACGCCGTGTGCTCGGCGGCCGACAGGCCCGACAGGGCGTCCCATTCCTCGCCCTCGACCACGCCCAGCCGGGCGCGGAGCTCGGCGATCTGGGTCTCGGTCATCAGGCCGGCGTGGTTGTCCTTGTGGCCCTGGAACGGCAGGCGCAGGCCCTTGACGGTGTAGGCGATGAAGAACCGCGGAGCGTCGTCCTGGCTGGCCCGTTCGAAGGCCTCCAGGATGGTCTCCATGCAGTGGCCGCCTAGCTCGGTCATCAGCTCGCCGAGGTCGACGTCCTTGTAGGTCGCGATCAGCTTCAGGGCGTCGGCGTCGGCGGCCAGGTCCGTCGACAGCCGTTCGCGCCACGCCGCGCCGCCCTGGTAGCTGAGGGCCGCGTAGAGGTCGTTGGGCGCCGTCTCGATCCATTGCTGAAGCGCCGCGCCGCCGGGCTTGGCGAAGGCCTCGCGCTGGCGCTTGGACCATTTCAGCGTCTCGACCGTCCAGCCGGCGGCCTCGAAGATCTCGCCGTAGCGGGTGAACATCCGGTCCTGGGTGGTCGCGTCCAGGCTTTGGCGGTTGTAGTCGACGATCCACCAGGTGTTGCGGATGTCGTGCTTGCAGGCCTCGATCAGGGCTTCGTAGATGTTGCCCTCGTCCAGCTCGGCGTCGCCCAGCAGCGAGATCATCCGTCCCATCCGCTCGGGCTTCACCGCCCCGCGCGCCGCCAGATAGTCCTGGGTCAGCGAGGCGAAGGCGGTCATGGCCACGCCCAGGCCGACCGAACCGGTCGAGAAGTCGACGTCGTCGGTGTCCTTGGTCCGTGAGGGATAGGACTGCGCGCCACCCAGGGCGCGGAAGGCCTTGAGCTTCTCCAGGCTCTGGCGGCCGAACAGGTGCTGGATGGCGTGGAACACCGGGCTGGCGTGCGGCTTGACCGCCACGCGATCCTGCGGTCGCAGCGCCTTCATGTAGAGCGCGGTCATCAGGGTGGTCATCGAGGCGCAGGACGCCTGGTGACCGCCGACCTTCAGCCCGTCGCGGCTTTCACGCAGATGGTTGGCGTTGTGGATCGTCCACGACGCCAACCAGAGAATGCGTTCCTCGATGCGTCGCAGGAGCGCAAGCTCCTGCCGCTTCGCCGCCAATACGGCTTCAGCCATGCTTCCTCACCCGGGTCAGACGGGTGAGGCTTGCCCCTCACCACTCTTCTCGCGGGCTTCATACTCTTCGATCTGCCGCGCCGTCCACTCCGGTGACTTCGTGAAGCGGGCCAGCAGGTTGTAGAACACCGGCACGATGAACAGCGTCAGCAGGGTCGAGAAGATCGCGCCGGTGAAGATCACCGCCCCGATCGTCTTGCGGCTGCCCGCCCCCGCCCCGGTCCACAGCATCAGCGGCAAGGCGCCCATGGCGGTGGCGATCGAGGTCATGATGATCGGCCGCAGGCGCAGGGCGGCGGCTTCGATCACCGCCTCCTTCACCTTCAGGCCTTCGTCGCGCAGCTGGTTGGCGAACTCGACGATCAGGATCCCGTTCTTGGCGGCGATGCCGACCAGGATGATCAGGCCGATCTGGCTGTAGGTGTTGATGGTCGAGCCGGTCATCAGCAGACCAAACAGGCCCCCCAGCACCGCCAGGGGCACGGTCAGCATGATCACGGCCGGGTGGATCCAGCTTTCGAACTGGGCGGCCAGCACCAGGAAGACCAGCAGCAGGGCCAGGCCGAAGGCGATGCCGACGGCGCCCGAAGCTTCCAGGAAGTCCTTGGCCTGTCCGCCCCACTTGACGCTGACGCCGGGGCTCGGACGGGCCGCGGCCTCGTCCTGGAAGAACTTCACCGCGTCGCCGACCGTATAGCCCGGCGACAGCTGGGCGGTCAGGGTCACCGAGCGCAGGCGGTCGACGCGCGGGCGATCAGGCGCGTCGCCCCGCAGTTCGGTGGTCACCACCGTCGACAACGGCACCAGGGTCCCCGACTGGGTGCGCACCTGCAGCTGGTCCAGGTCGGCCAGGCTGCGGCGCTGTTCGAGCGTGGACTGCAGGATGACGTCGTATTCCTGGCCGTTCTTGATGTAGGTCGTCGCCCGGCGCGAGCCGAACATGGTCTCCAGGGCCCGACCGATCGACTGGGCCGAGATGCCCAGGCTGGCGGCCTTGTCGCGGTCGATCTGCACCGACAGGCGCGGCGAGGTCGGCTCGTAGTCGATGCGCGGACGCGACAGGCCCGGATTGTCCTGGGCGTCGGCCAGGATGGGCTTCAGCCAATTGGCAAGCTCGACATAGTCGTTGCCGGTGGCGATCAGGTCGACGTTCGTCCCGCCGCCACCGCCGCCGCCGCGCTGGAAGGCGCCGCGCACGCTGGCCACGGCCCGCACGCCGGTGATCTTGCTGAGCGTCTTGTTCAGTTCGGCGGCCACTTCATCGGCGGTCTTGTCGCGCTCGCCCCAGTCCTTGAGCACCAGCACGCCGTTGCCGGTGTTGAACTGGCTCTGGCCGAAGCGCGGCACCGAGATGATGGTCCGGGCGGCGACGCCGTCGGCCCGATACTTCTCCAACTGCTTCTCGACGGCGCCGGCCGCCTTGACGGTGTAGTCGAAGCCCGCGCCCTCGGGGCCGTTGATGGCGATGTCGACGCGGCCGCGATCCTCGGCCGGAACCAATTCCTGCGGCAGGACGACGAACAGCCCGCCCGCCACCGTGGCCAGGACCAGCACGACCAGGCCGGTGCCGATGGAGGCCGAGCGCGCGGCCAGCAGGCGTTCCAGCGAATGGCGATAGCTGTCCTTCAGCCGGTCCATCGCGTGGTCGACCTTGCGGTTGAACCAGCTGCCGCCGCTGGCCGGCTTCAGCAGCTTGGAGGCCAGCATAGGCGACAGGCTCAGCGCCAGCAGGGCCGAGAAGCCCACGGCCGCCGCGATGGCCACGGCCAGCTCGACGAACAGGCGGCCGATATAGCCGGGAAGGAACATCAGCGGCGCGAACACCGAAATCAGCACGATGGTGGTGGCGACGACGGCGAAAAACACCTGCCGGGTGCCGCGCAGGGCGGCGACATTGGCCGGCTCGCCTTCGTCGACCCGACGCTGGATGTTCTCGACCACGACGATGGCGTCGTCGACCACCAGGCCGACGGCCAGCACCAGGGCCAGCAGGGTCAGCAGGTTCAGCGAGAAGCCTAGCGGCGCCAGCACGATGAACGTCGACAGGATGCAGATCGGCGCGATGATCGAGGGGATCAGGGCCGAACGCCAGCTGCCCAGGAACACCAGGTTCACCAGGGCCACCAGGGCGATCGAGATGCCCATGGTGACCCACACCTCGTGGATCGCCTCGGCGGTGAAGATCGAGTTGTCGACGGCCTTGATCAGGTGGGTGCCGGGCGGCAGCGTCTTGTTGATTTCCACCAGTTCGCTGTCGACCACCTTGGAGATGGCGACGTCGTTGGCCTGCGACTGGCGGGTCAGGAAGATGCCGACCTGATTGACGCCATTGCCGCGGAAGATCTTGCGGCGTTCGTTGGAGCCCTCCTCCACCCGCGCCACGTCGCCCAGGCGAACGACGAAACCGTTGGCGTCGGCGGGGCGCAGCGGCAGCTTCACGAAGTCCTCTGGCCGCGAATAGCTGCGGGCCACGCGGATGGTGAAATCCTTGGCGTCGCTTTCCAGGGCCCCGGCCGGCAGCTCGACGTTCTGGTTGTTGAGCGCGTTCTCGACGTCGTCGACGGTGATGTTGCGCGCGGCCATGGCGTCGGGGTTCAGCCAGATGCGCATGGCGTAGAGCTGGCCGTTGAGGCCGGCCTGGGCCACGCCCGGCACGGTCGACAGGCGCTCGACCAGATAGCGGTCGGCGTAGTCGGCCAGCTCAAGCGGCGACAGGCTGGTCGAGGTCAGGTTGAGGATGACAATCGGCGAGCTGTCGGCCTGGGCCTTGGCGATCTGCGGCGGGTCGGCCTGGTCGGGCAGGTTCGAGGTCACCCGGCTGACGGCGTCGCGCACGTCGTTGGCCGCCGCGTCCAGGTCGCGATCCAGGGTGAAGGTGATCGTGATCTGCGAGCGGCCGTCGCGCGAGGAGCTGTTGACCCGGTCGATGCCCTGGATGCCGGCCACCTGGCGCTCGATCACCTGGGTGATGCGCTCCTCGATGACCTCGGCCGAGGCCCCGGTATAGGTGGTCGAGATCGACACCACCGGCGGATCGACATTGGGCAGCTCACGGATCGGCAGGCTGCTGAAGGCGGCCAGACCGATGACGCAGAGGATGATCGCGACGACGGCCGCGAAGACCGGACGGCGGACGGAAAGGTCGGAAAGCATCAGCCGGCCTTCTTCTGGGCGCCGTCTTTCTGACCGGCGCCGCCCTTGCCGCCACCGCCGCCGACGGACGCGCCGTCCTGGACGCGGTTGAGGCCGTCGGCGACGATCTTGTCACCGGGCTTCAGGCCCGAAACGATCTCGACATAGCCGCCCGACGACAGGCCGGTCTGCACCGTGGTGCGACGCGCGATCTGCCCTTTGGGCTCCTGGGCGATCAGGAAGACCGAGGCTTGCGTGCCCTCGAATTGGATGGCGGCTTCGGGCACGGCCACGGCCTGGCGTTGGCCCTGGTCGATGCCGACCTTGATCAGCATGCCGGGCTTGAGGCGACCGTCGGCGTTCGGAAACTCGGCCCTGGCCTTGAGCGCGCGGGTGGCTGGATCGATGCGGGTGTCGATCTGGGCGATGCGACCGGTGAACACCTCGCCCGGCAGGGCGTCTGGCTGGGCGGTGATGGTCAGGCCTTCGCGCAGGATCGGCAGATAGCGGTCAGGCACCGAGAAATCGACACGGATCAGGGAGACGTCGTCCAAGCTGACGATCGGGGTTCCGGGGCTGATCAGGGCGCCCGGCGCGATGTCGGAAATGCCGACCCGGCCCGAGAACGGGGCGCGGATCACCTTGTCCAGCTTCTGGGCGCTGGCCGAGGCCAGGACCGCCTTGGCGGTGTCGCGCGCGGCCATGTACTGCTCGACCGTGGCGCGGGGGGCGATGCCCTTTTCCGCCAGGGTCTTCCAACGCTGGTACTCGCGTTCGGCCTGGGCCAGCTGCGCCTGCTGCTGGGCGATTCCGGCGTTCTCCTGGTCGGCCTTCAACTCGACCAGGACCTGCCCCTTCGACACATACTGGCCGTCGGTGAAATGCACCGCGGTGATCAGCTCGGCCGTGTTCGAGGTGATGGTCACCGACTGGCGGCCCTTGGCCACGCCCAGCACCTCGACGCGATCGGTGAAGGTGCGTTGCTGGACCACGATCTGCGACACCGCAGTGGCGCGTCCGCCGGCGCCCGGACCGCCCGGTCCCTGCGTCTTGCCGCCGAAGGCCAGTTTCAGCCCGCCGACCAACAGCATCAGCAGCACGGCGACAATCGCCGCGACGAGGAAGAAGTGTCTGCGGATCACGAAAAGCTCCGGGCGCCGAGCAGAGTCGGCTTAGCTAGCAGTAGGCGGCTCATTAGCCGTCAGCCCTAGCCTGCGTCCAGTGACACACGGATGACCAAATATTACAGCTCTGAAATATCAGAAACGCCGCCAGACCGCCAGGACGGGACCTTGATCGACGGGGGTCTCCCGACCCGACACCGTTCGCCGCCATCCGGCCTGCAAACTCCACGCGCCCAGGTCGTGGGTGACCGAGACCTCGCGCTTGCGCCAGCGTGACTGAACCGGCTCGGATTCGGCCTGGCCGGTGTAGGCCTGGACCATCAGGAGCCAACGGGGCGTAGGCCTCACGCCCGCCGTGATGTCGACCCGGATCTCGTCAGCCAGGCCGCTACGCTTGAGCCGCGCGACCTGCACCTCGGCGAAGCCCTGAGCCCTGCGCCACTGCCGCGACGTGCCCGCCAGAAGGCGCGCTTCCAGGTCGGTGTCCCCCTGGCCGGGCGCCGCGTAGCCCGCATTGCGCCCCACTCCATCCTTGGTGGCGCCCAGATAAAGGCTGACCGCTGATCGATCCGTATGCAGCAGGGCATAGCGCAGACCCAGCTCGATCGGACCACGCCCCTCGTAGTCGACGAAGTTGTCGTGCCCCCGGGTCAGCGCGACCTTGGTCTGCAAGGTCAAGCGGTCGGTCAGCCCATATTCGCTGTAGAGCGACAGGGTCTGGTCGCGGCGCGGATCGATCGCGACCTCCACGCCGTCGGGATCAAGCCCTGTGTCGGCCTTCTGCCCCTCGTACTTCAGGATGGCCAAGCCCTCGCCGTCCTTCATCGGCCAGGCGCCGGCCCAGGCGGGCGGCGCCAGCAGCGCGCAAAAGAAAGCCGCCGCGACCCCGAGGATCGCGGCGGCGTTTCGTTTTCGCGGTTTGGGCGTCAATCAGCGTAACCGGGGGATTCCCGGTCGAGTTTGCGCAGGCAGCCGGGCCAGGCCAAGCCCGCGATCATGCCCATGCCCATGCCGATCTGGCTGCGGACCTCGGCCTGGGCGTTTTCCGGCGCTTCCAGCACGTTGCCGCGACCGGCGCTGAGCGCCATCACCTGCTGGGCGCAGGCGCGTTCGAGGAAGAACATGCCCAGCCAGCACTCGGCCGCCGTCATCCCCACCGACAGGGTGCCGTGGTTGCGCAGCATCATCAGCTTCTTCTCGCCGAGGTCGGCCACCAAACGTTCCCGTTCGTCAAGGTTGAGCGCAATACCTTCATAGTCGTGATAGGCGAGCTGAGGCAAGACAATTAGCGACTGCTGCGACAGCGGCAGCAGGCCTTCCTTGTTGGCCGACACCCCCACGCCCTGATCGGTGTGCAGGTGCATGACGAAATGAGCGTCCTCGCGAGCCGCATGGATCGCCGAGTGGATCGTGAAGCCCGCTGGATTGATGAAGTACGGCGTCTTATCGATCACGTTGCCGTCCAGATCGACCTTGACCAGCATGGAGGCGGTCATCTCGCCGAAGAACATGCCGTAGGGATTGATCAGGAAATGATGCTCGGGCCCCGGGATACGGGCCGAGATGTGGGTGAAGATCATGTCGTCCCAACCGTGGACAGCGACCAGGCGATAGAGCGCGGCCAGGTCGACCCGGGCCTTCCATTCGGCCTCGCTGACCTGGTCCTTGAGCGACGTCGTGATCTGCGTAGCACCGTCGGCCATGAGCGGATCCTCCATAGGTTATCATTGTTAGCTTGAGGGTCGCGCCGCTGGAACGCGGCGTCAAGCGGCGATGGCCCCGCCGTCGGCCCTGTGTTAGCCCGTGCGCCCCACTCCGGCTCGAGACTTCCCATGATCCCCTGGCAGCACCTGGACACCGCCAAGGTCCCCGGCGACGGCACGGAGCTGAAGCTGATGCGGCGCGGGACCGAGTATTCGATCATGGCCGGTCCGATCGAGCTGATGAACAGCCGGCTCAGCGGGTCGGAAGAGGCCATGGCCACCCTGGCCTTCGAGCGCATCGGCCAACGTCCCAAGGCGCGAGTGCTGATCGGCGGGCTGGGCATGGGCTTCACCCTGCGCGCCGCGCTCGCCGCCTTCGGTCCCGACGCTCGGATCGTGGTCGCCGAACTGGTTCCGGCCGTCATCGCCTGGGCGCGGGGCCCCCTGAGCGAACTGCACGGCGCCAGCCTCGACGACCCGCGCGTGACGCTGCACCAGGGCGACGTCGGCGAAGCGATCCGGGCCGAGGCGGCCGGCTATGACGCCATCCTGCTGGACGTCGACAACGGCCCCGGCGGTCTTTCCCGCAAGGAGAACGACGGCCTCTACAGCCGAAGCGGCCTGGCCGAGGCGCGCCAGGCGCTGCGCCCCGGCGGCGTGCTGGAGGTCTGGTCCTCGACCCGTGACAGCGACTTCACGCGCCGCCTGAAGCAGGCCGGCTACGCGGTCGAGGAGATCGGCGTGCGAGCCCACAAGGGCCGTGGCGCGCGGCATGTGATCTGGATGGCGACGAAGGCCGGCTAGTCTCCTTGGCTCACCGCGCGAAGGTCACGCTGTAGGTGGCCTGCAGCAGCCCGTTGTCGCGCATGAAGGCCGCCATGCTCTCGTAGGTCGCGGTGCGCAGCGGGCCCGACTGATCGTCCGTCTTCAGCCGCGGGTCGGCCAGCGGCGCGAACAGCCGCATGACCGCGCCCGCCTGCACCGTCGTCGGCGTGTAGTGCGCCTTCAGATTGGCGCGGATCTGCTCTCTGTCAGGGGTCTGCCAGACGGCGGAGGCGATCACGTCCAGCATGAAGCCGTTGCAGTTCTGGTGCTTGGACGACAGGGGGTTGGCGATCAGGGTGTAGGACGGGTTGTGCAGGGCCGCGTAGGTGGGGGAATCGATGACGCCCAGGATGCGGCGCTGCATCTCCGGCGAGGGAATGATGACCGCGACGTCGTCCACGGACGAACCGTTGGTGAAGTTGAAGGGAAAGTCCTGCACCAGGCGCGACGTGGTCGTCGGCCAGGCCTTCCCATCGCCGGCATAGAGATTGTAGACGGCGTAGCCTGGCTCGACCGCCCCTTCGGCGGTCCGCACGTCGCGATAGACCCAGAAGGCGCCGTGCGTATAGGCGATGCCCTTGGGCAAGGTCTCCCGCGCCCTCCCCGCCCGGAACACGATCGCCACCCGCGCGCCCCGTCCGGCCAGGTCGTTCTCGATCTGCTTGGAGAACCGGGCGACCTCTTCGGGTGTGAAATGGCGCGACTTCGCGGAGGTGGAGACGCTGTCCTGGGCCCGCGCCGGCGTGACCAGGACAGGCCCTGCCAGCGTCGCGGCGATCAGGGCGACGGCGAGAGAACCCGCCTTAAGTCGACGGGCGCTCATGGCGGTCAGGGCTTCTTCGCTGGCTGTGCATCGTAGGGCGCCGTGGGCGCTGGCTGGGCCACGATCACCTTCCTGGTCACGGGCAGGGGCGTTGAGGCGAAGGCGGCGGAGTCTCGGGCGGCCACGCTGGAGTCGCCGCCCGCTTCGGTCAGGCCGGCTCCGACGACCACCGATCCCGCGGCGGCGACCGACACGGGAACCACGCTCACGGCCGAGGCCGTCTGCACGCCGGAAAGCCCGAGATCACCTATCGCCTCGGCCGAGGCCCCGACGGCGTTCGAGCCGTTCTGGAGACTGTCCTGGGCAAGGGCCGCGGCTGGAACCGCGATGACGGCGAACACCAAGGCAGCGGCAAGACGAGAACGCATGGGAACCTCCGTCGCACGGCCCATCTGGCCCTTGAACGTGACTGTGCCACGCGCGACGGGGTCATCAAGAAAAAAGTGAGTGATCACTCATGCGAAGACGTCACAAGGCCGTGATGGCTCGGCTGCAAAAAAGATCAGTCCCCTCGGTCGCCCTTCATCAGCCGCGCCTTGTCGCGCTGCCAGTCGCGGGCGGCCTCGGTCTCGCGCTTGTCGTGGTTCTTCTTGCCCTTGGCCAAACCGATCTCCAGCTTGGCCAGGCCCTTCTCGTTCCAATAGAGCTTGAGCGGGATCAGGGTGCGGCCGTCGCGCTGGACCGCGCCGATCAGCTTGTCGATCTGCTTGCGGTGCAGCAGCAGCGTGCGGTGGCGGCGCGGCTCGTGGTTGAAGCGGTTGGCATGGCCGTAGGGCGGGATGTCGGCGTTGATCAGCTTGATCTGGCGGCCTTCCACCGAGGCGTAGGACTCGGCGATGTTCGCCCGCCCCACGCGCAACGACTTCACCTCGGTGCCGGTCAGCATCAGCCCGGCCTCCATGGTCTCCTCGATGAAGTAATCGTACCGCGCGCGGCGGTTCTCGGCGATCGGCTTGGTCATCAGACCAGACCCGCCTCATGCATGGCCTCGAGGATCACCGGCTTCACCGCGTCGTTGCACGGCGCGATCGGCAGGCGCACCTCGGCCTCGCAAAGACCCAAGTGGGCCATGGCGAACTTGGTCGGCGACGGCGACGCGTCGAGGAACAGCGCCTTGTGCAGCCGCACCAGGCGATCCTGCCAGTAGCGCGCGGTTTCCCACTCGCCGCCCAGGCAGGCGTTGATGAAGGTGGCGCAGGCGTCGGGCGCGACGTTCGAGGTCACCGAGATCACGCCGTGGCCGCCATGGGCCATGTAGCCGAGCGCGGTCGGATCGTCGCCCGACAGCATCACCCAGTCCGGCCCGCACATGATCCGCTGCATGCTGGCGCGCACCAGGTCGCCGGTGGCGTCCTTGACGCCGACGATGTTGGGCAGCTTGGACAGTCGCTCCAGCGTCTCGTTGGTGACGTCCGAACCCGTGCGGCCTGGCACGTTGTAGACCAGCACCGGCAACTGCACCGCGTCGTTGATCGCCTTGTAGTGCTGGTAGACGCCTTCCTGGCTGGGCCGCACGTAGTAGGGCGACACGACGAGGGCGGCGTCGGCGCCGACGGCCTTGGCGTGGGCGACCAGTTCGATCGCCTCGGCGGTCGAGTTGGATCCGGCCCCGGCGATCACCGGCACGCGGCCTCGCGCGGTCTGCACGCACAGCTCCACGACGCGCTTGTGCTCCTCATGGCTGAGCGTGGCGGTCTCGCCGGTGGTGCCGACCGGCACCAGCCCGTGCACGCCGCCGGCGAGCTGGCGCTCGACCAGGGCAACGAACGCTTTCTCGTCCACGGCGCCGTCGCGGAATGGCGTGACCAGCGCCGGAAGGACGCCCTTGAACGGAGAATGAGCCATGACTTGCAATTTGCCGTGAGAAACGCGCCGCGACGGTTGCGGCCTGAGGATGGGGGCGGACAATATGTCCCTCCCCCCATGTCCCGCAACCGCCCGTAACGCTTTGCGATGATTTGGGGGTTTGAGTGGAGGTCAATTCGCCGCGAAGCGGTCTATACCGGCCAAACAGGGCCGTGATCGAGGTCCCATCGCCGCAAATCGGCCCCTCGGGAGTCCGAAAACGGCAAGGCTACCGCCCGTCAGGGCCAGAGAATCGAAGGAGACGGCGTTTTGGCCTCAGGGTTGGGTAAGGTCTTGCTGGGCGGAGCCGCCCCCCTTGTGCTGTGCGGCGTCGCGCTCTTCGGCGTGGCGCTTGCCCAGGACGACGTCGACCTGCCCCGCGCGCCCCAGCCCTATACAGGCAGCGCCACCCCGCAGGGCCTGATCACCACGCCCCAGACCGCGACCTACGCCACGCCCGCCGAGGCCGACGCCGCCAACCTGCGCATGGCGGTCACCAGCCGCGACCCGTCGACCATCCGCATGGCGATGTCGAGCATCCAAGATCCGCTGTCGCGCAAGATCGCCCTGTGGGCCCTGGTCGACGCCGGGGCCGAGAGCATGAGCTTCTTCGAGCTGGACCAGGCGCGCCGCGACCTGGCCGGCTGGCCGCGCGCCCAACGCCGCGAGAACGCCGCCGAAAAGGCCCTGGTCGTCTCGGGCCTCGACGCCCAGCGGATGATCGCCTGGTTCGGCGGTCGCGATCCGCAGACCGCCGAGGGCGCGATGTCTCTGGCCGCCGCCTACCAGGCCGCCGGCCGCACCGCCGACGCCAGCAACCTGATTCGCCGCTGGTGGCGCGACCAGGTGTTCGAGCTGGACGCCCAGCGCGGCATCCTGGCCCGCTACGGCACGCTGCTGACGCCCGACGACCACGTCCGCCGCGCCGACATCCTGCTGTACGGCCCGCAAGGCCCCGCCGCCCGCGACATGGTCACGCTGCTGCCCTACGACCAGCAGGCGGCGGCCCAGGCGCGCATCGCCTTCCGCTCGAACGCCAGCAACGCCAACGACCTCTACGCCGCGCTGTCTCCGGCCCAGCAGGCCCAGCCGGGCGTGGTCTTCGAGCGCGCGTCCTATCTGCGCCGCAAGGGGCTGGACACCCTGGCCCTGCCGTTGGTCAGCCAGTTCCCCGCCCCGCCCCCGACCGAAGACGCGGCGGCCGCCATCTGGCGCGAGCGCAAGCAACTGGTGGTGTCGGCTCTCAGGGCCGGCGACAGCGCCGGCGCCTATGCGGCCGCCAACGCCCATCTGAAGGCCGGTTCCGACGCGGCCGAGAGCGAGTTCTACGCCGGCTGGATCGCCCTGAGCCGGCTGAAGAACCCCGACGCCGCCGCCAATCACTTCGCCCGCATCGCCGAGATCGGCGCCTCGCCGATCACCCGCGGCCGCGCCCTCTACTGGCAGGGCCGGGCCGCCGAGGCCCAGGGCGACCGCATCGCCGCCCAGGCCTTCTACGCCGAGGGCGCGCGCTACATCACCACCTTCTACGGCCAGCTGGCCGCCGAGAAGGCCGGAATCAAGGAGATCCGCCTCGAGAAGGATCCGACGATCACCCAGGCCGACCGCGCCCGCTTCGAGGGCCGCGAGCTGGTCCGCGCGGTGCGCACCCTGATGGCGGCCGGCGCCCGCGACCAGGTGCGGGTCTTCGTGCTCTACATCGACGACCAGCTGCCGACCGCCGAGGAAGAGGCCCTGCTGGTCGACCTGGCCAGAAGCTACGGCGATCAGGACCTGGCCATGCGCGCGGTCCGCACCGCCGCCCAGCGCGGCTTCACCCTGCCCGAGCGCGGCTATCCGCTGCTGGACCATCTGTTCACCCCGGGACCGGGCGCGGCCGAGACGGCGTTCGTCTATTCGATCTCGCGCCAGGAAAGCAATTTCGACCCCAACGCCCGTTCAGGGGTCGGGGCGCGCGGCATGATGCAGCTGATGCCGGCCACCGCCGCCATCGTCGCGCGGCAACTGGGCGAGAACCACAGCGTCGATCGCCTGTCGGACCCGTTCTACAACATGCGCCTGGGCTCGACCTATCTGGGCAGCATGGTCAGCAACTTCAGCGGCTCGTACGTCATGGCCTCGGCCGCCTACAACGCCGGTCCCGGCCGTCCAGCCCAGTGGGTCACCCTGTGCGGCGACCCGCGCGGCGCGACCACCGATCCGCTCGACTTCATCGAGTGCATCCCGTTCTCCGAGACCCGCAACTACGTGATGCGGACCATCGAGACGACCATGGTCTACCGCGCCCGCCTGAACGGCGGCGTGGCTCCGCTGACCCTGTCCAGCGACCTGAAGCGCGGCGGCTACAGCTATGCGGGACCGGCCAGCGCGCCCATTGGCGGCCTGCCGCCGATCGGCGGGACCACCGCTTCGAGCGCGCCGACCGCCATTCCGCAGGGCGGTTACGTGCCGGGCACGCGCTAGGAGGTCTAGCGCGGGCCTGCCGAACGCCGGGCCGCCACGACCAGTCCGGCCGACGTCTCGATCAGCGCGCCGTCCAGCCGGAACACGGACGCCAGAACCGCGGGCGACAGCGCCTCGATCGGCGCGCCCTCCGCCGCCACGCGGCCATGGTCCAGCACCAGGACCCGGTCGCAAGATCGCGCCGCCAGGCCCAAGTCGTGCAGGGTGACGACCACCGCCGCCCCGGCCGCCGCTTCGGCGCGCAGCAGGTCCAGGGTCAATAGCTGGGCGTCGGGGTCCAGGCCCGCCACCGGTTCGTCGGCGACCAGCAGCGGAGCGCGTGTCGCCAGCAGCCTGGCCAGCAACACCCGGGCCCGCTCGCCGCCCGACATGTCGAGCACGCCGCGATCGGCCAGATCGGCGACGCCGACGCGCTCCAGCCGCTCGCGGGCCACGGCGACCGCCTGGGCGGGCGGCAGATCCGGCGCGCCGAGAGCGGCGACATCCAAAGCCGGCAGGTTCCAGGCCAGGCGGCGCTCCTGCGGCAGGTAGCCGACCAGCCGGGCCCGCTCGACGGGATTCAGGTCTCCGACCGGGCGGCCGCCGAGCCGCGCCCTGCCGGCCTCGACCGGCATCAGGCCCAAGCCCGCCCGCAGCAGGCTGGTCTTGCCCGCGCCGTTGGGGCCGACCACGCCCAGCACCTCGCCAGGAGCGACGCTCAGGGACGCGCCGTCCAGCACCAAGGCCTTGCCGCGCCTAGCCTTGAGGCCGGTGAGGGTCCAGGCCGCCGTCACGACCGCCAGCTCCGCGCCGCGCGCCAGGCCAACAGGGCGAAGACCGGCGCGCCGAACAGGGCGGTGACCACGCCCAGCTTCAGTTCCTGCTCGGTCGGGATCAGTCGGGCGGCCAGGTCGGCGGCGACCAGCAGCAGTGCTCCGGCCAAGGCCGATGGGCGCAGAAGCCTGGCCGGATCGTCGCGCACGGCGGCCCGCACCAGGTGCGGCGCGGCCAGGCCGACGAAGCCGATCACCCCCGCCGCCGCGACCGAAGCTCCGGCCAGCAGGGCCGAGCCCGCCACCGCCGCCACCCGCAAACGCGCCATCGGCAGGCCCGACATCTGGGCGGCCTCCTCGCCCAGGGTCAGCATCCGCAGGCCCCGGGCCGCGCAGAGACACAGTCCGCCCCCGACGATCATCGGCGCCATGGCGCGCAGGATGTCGGTGAAGTCGCGGTTCTCGACCGAGCCCATCAGCCAGGCCAGCACCTCGGCCGTGGCCACCGGCGAGGGCGACAGGTTGAACACCAGAGCGGTCAGGGCCCCGGCGAAGGCCGACAGGGCCACGCCGAACAGGATCAGCACCTCTGGCTCGCGGAACCGCGCCGCCAGGCCGACGACCACCGCTCCGGCCAACAGAGCGCCGGCCAGAGCGGCCAGCTCGATCGCACCGGGCAAGGCCGCCAGTCCGCCGGCGATGGCCAGGGACGCGCCCAGGCCGGCCGTGGCCGAGACGCCCAGCACGCCGGGCTCGGCCAGGGGATTGCGCAGCAGCCCCTGCATCGTCGCTCCGGCCAGGCCCAGACCCGCGCCGACGAGGGCGGCCATCAGCACGCGCGGCAGGCGGATGGTCCACAGCACCTCGCCCGGCGGCGAGCCCGGATCGATCAGGGCCTGGTGATATTGCGCCAGGCTCAGCGCGCTCTCGCCCAGGGTGACGGCGACGACAGCGGCCGCGATCAGGGCCAGCAACAGCAGGGGCTCCAGGCGACGCGGGCTCATCGCGCCGCCTCCGCGAGGACCCGTGCGCCGTCGGCGGCGAACCAGGCCGAGCAGCCCAGCATGCCGCCGGGCAGCGAGGCGATCACCCGCCCTCGCGTGGCCTTGCGTAGCGCGGCGTGGCGTCCGGGTCCCCAGCGATCGGCGCCGGCCCGGGTCAGGTCGAAGAAGCCCAGCACCACCGCCTTGGGCGGATCGAGCACCAGTCGCTCCAGCGGCGCGGGCGAAAAGTAGGGCTGGGTCGAGGCGTTGGCGAAGCCCGCGGCCCGCAGCATGGCGTCGATCATCGTGTTGGGGCCGGCCGTATAGCCGCCGGGCGTCAGGTAGAAGGCGCTCCGCCCCCTGCCCGCCCCGGCCGCCCGCGCCAGGTCGGCGTCCATGCGCGCCAGCAGCGTCTCGCCCGCGGCCTGACGGTTCAAGGCCTGGGCGACCTGGCGGACATTGGCCCGCACGCCGTCGAAATCGGTGGCGTCGCCGAGACTGACCGTGTGAACGCCGCGCCGGGCGATGGCGGCCGTCAGCCGGGCGTCGCCGCCCCACTGGCGCACGACGACATCGGGACGCGCGCCCAGCACCGCCTCGATCGTGGTCCGCCGTTGCGGCAAGCCGGCCGCCTTGGCGCGAAGAAAGGAATCCGGCGCGTCGGCGCGGGGCGAGACGCCGACCACTGTCTCACGCGCGGCCAGGGCCAGGACGTACTGGTCGGCGCAGGAGTCCAGGGACATCACGCGCTTGGGGGCGGTCTGGACCGCGCCTTGAGCGGCGGCGGATCCCGCGACGGCCGCCAGGCCGGCGACGAGGCCGGCGAGCAAGGCGGCGCGCATGGACGTCAGTCCGTGACCAGGCCGTGCAGCAGCCCTTCGAGGGTGACCTTCATCAGTTCCTCGCGCGGCGCCCAGTTGCGGTCCGGCATGGTGATCAGCAGCGCCACCAGCCCGTGGCAGGCGGCCCACAGCACCTGGGCCGCGCTCTCGCCCGATCCGGTGCGCAGACGGCCGGCTGCGGCGATCTCGTGGATCGGCCCGCTGAACTCGGCGAAGCAGCGGTCGCCCAGTTCGGCGGTGGCGGCCTGCTTCTCCTTGGAGATCACGTCGCGCGAACCGCAGAACACCAGTTGATAGGTGTTGGGATTGTCGAGGGCGAACTTCATGTAGGCCTCGAGCATCAGCTTGACCCGCGCCACCGCGTCGATCGGCCGATGGGCGATGTCGACATTGACCGCCAG
Source organism: Caulobacter sp. P1_D6 (assembly GCF_056406095.1). Taxonomy (NCBI): domain Bacteria; kingdom Pseudomonadati; phylum Pseudomonadota; class Alphaproteobacteria; order Caulobacterales; family Caulobacteraceae; genus Caulobacter; species Caulobacter sp. P1_D6. The sequence goes on from NZ_JBFUAW010000011.1 coordinate 219,468, forward strand.
CAGCTGGCCGATCGCGTCGTCGCTGATCTCCAGCAGGATCTGGTCCTTGTCGCGGAAGTGCATGTAGAGCGCGGTCGACGACACACCCACGGCGTCGGCGATCTTGCGGATCGTCGCCCCGGCGTAGCCCTCGGCGATGAAGATCCTCTCGGCCGCGGCCAGGATTTCTCCGCGGCGCAAATGGCCGTCGCCCTTGGGCTTGCGGGCCGACTTGTGCGGCTTCTTCAACGCGACCGTCACGATATGGCGTTCCCCTACCTAGTCCCCAAATCCGACACTAAACGGGAATCACCCAAACGTCGCAACTCTCAAGGATTTACGTGAAACGCGTGTTTTTTCGTTTGACGCGCTATAGTTGAGGATTCGTTATCTACTCGCTGGATCCGATTGGGCGCGGCGGGGGCGATGGCGCGAGAGGAAAGAGACCAGCAACGGCGCGCGTTCGGGACCGAAGCGGCCGACGGAAGCTGGGTCGAGGCCCTGCCCGACGGTCCGGCTTCGACGGCCGAGCCGCTTGAGGATGGAGCCCATCGGCGACTGTCGCAAGGCCAGGTCGTCGGACTGGCGCTCTCGATCCTGATGATGGCGTTGCTCACCGCCTTGTGGCCCCAGCCGATGCTGGAGGGGCTCCATCTGCTGTTCTTCGCCGGCTTCCTCGGCCACTCGGGGATCAAGCTGGTCGCCGCCTTCATGCCTCGCGCCACGACGACGGCGCCGCCCCTCCCAGACGAGGCCCTGCCCGCCTACACGATCATCGCGCCCCTCTATCGCGAAGCCGCGGTGGCGGCGGAGCTGGTCGCCAACCTGGCCCAGCTGGACTATCCGCGCGATCGCCTCCAGGTGCTGATCGTCCTGGAAGCCAAGGACCACGAGACCCAGGCCGCGTTCGGGGCCCTGGACCTGCCGGCCGGGTTCCAGGTCCTGATCGCTCCGCCCGGATCGCCCCAGACCAAGCCCCGCGCCTGCAACGTCGCCCTGAAGCGGGCGCATGGCGAGCTGGTGGTGATCTATGACGCCGAGGACGCGCCGCATCCCGGCCAACTGCGCGAAGCCGCCGCGCGCTTCGCCCAGGCCGACGAGAGCCTGGCCTGCCTGCAGGCCCCGCTGCGGATCGAGCCCGATCCGCGCTTCCTGCCCGACCAGTTCGCGCTGGAATACGCCGTGTTGTTCGAGGTCTTCCTGCCGGCCCTGGCCCGCTGGGGTCTGGCCTTCCCGCTGGGCGGCACAAGCAATCACTTCCGGGCCGGCGCCCTGAGGGCCGCCGGCGGTTGGGATCCCTACAACGTCACCGAAGACGCCGACATCGGCTTTCGCTTGGCGGCGCGGGGCAACAAGCTCGACGTGCTGAGCAGCCCGACCTTCGAGACCTCGCCCGCCACGCTGAAGGTCTGGACGCCGCAGCGGGCGCGCTGGATCAAGGGCCACCTCCAGACCCTGGCCGTCCATGCCCGGGGTCCCGCCGTGCACACCCCGCGCGGTCTCGCCGCGCTGGTCCTCACCCTGGCCCTGCCGGTGATGTCGTCCCATCTCCACGGCCCGTTGTTCGCCTGGCTGATGGTGCAGGGCGTGGGCGCCATGCTCGATCTCTGCCCGGCGGTCCCGGCCATGGACTGGATGCTGATGTTCTTCGGCTGGACCTGCATCGCGATCGCCGGAACCCAGGCCCAGCGGCGGGCCGGACATCGCCAAAGGATCCTGCCGCTGCTGGGCGCGATCTTCTATTGGCCGCTCCAGAGCCTGGCCGCCGCCGAGGCCCTTCGCCAGTTCGTCGTCGCGCCGTTTCGCTGGGACAAGACCCCGCATACGCCCCGCGCCGCGAACCCTTTGCTGCCTCGCCTGTTGGCCCGGACTGGACGGGCCTTGCCCTGAGCGCGTATTGGCGGGGGCATGAATCCGACCATCGCCGCCGCCCCGCTCGTCATGCGCACCACCGGCTGGGCCGACTACGCCCTGCTGGACAGCGGCCATGGCAAGAAGCTGGAGCGCTACGGCCGCTACACCGTCGTGCGTCCCGAGCCGCAGTGCTTCTGGGCGCCGCGCCTGGACCAGAAGGTCTGGGACAACGCCGACGCCGTCTTCGATCCCTCCGACGAGGACGAGGCCGGCCGCTGGCGCTTCAAGGGCAAGCCCCTGGAGAAGTTCGACCTGGCCTGGGGCGAGGCGAAGTTCCACGGCCAGTTCACGCCGTTCCGCCACCTGGCCTTCTTCCCCGAGCAGGCCGCCAACTGGGCCTGGCAGGACGCTCGCGTCCGGTCGATCAAGGGCAGGCAGCCCAAGGTGCTGAACCTGTTCGGCTACACCGGCGTCGCCAGCCTGGTCTGCGCCGCCGCCGGCGCGGCCGTCACCCATGTGGACGCCTCCAAGAAGTCGGTCGGTTTCGCCCGCGAGAACGCCGCCTTCGCCGGCCTGGCCGACAAGCCGATCCGCTGGATCGTCGAGGACGCCCGCCGCTTCGTGGCCCGCGAGGTGCGGCGCGGTTCGCAGTATGACGGCATCATCCTGGACCCGCCGAAGTTCGGCCGCGGGGCCGACGGCGAGGTCTGGCGCCTGTTCGAGAACCTGGCCGAGCTGACCACGAACTGCGCCCAGATTCTGGCCCCCGACGCCTCGTTCCTGCTGATGAACGCCTATGCCGCCCGGGTCTCGGGCGCGGCGATGTCGGGCCTGCTGGCCCAGGAGCTTCAAGGTCGCGGCGGGGTCATCGACTGGGGCGAGCTGTCGCTGGTCGAGGAAAAGGGCGACCGCCAGATCGGCCTGTCGTTCTTCGCCCGCTGGGCCTCGGAGGGGTGAGCGACATGAACGCCAAGACCGTCACCTCCCTGTCGAACAGCACCGTCAAGGCCGTCCGCGCCCTACATATGCGCAAGGAACGCGAGGAGAGCGGCCTGTTCCTGGCCGAGGGCCTGAAGATCGTCATCGAGGCGATCGACTGCGGCCACGCGCCCAAGATCCTGATGTACGGCCGCGACGCCGCCGACCATCCGATGCTGCAGAAGGCCAGCCAGGCCTGCCTGAAGGCCGGCGGCGAGGTCATCGAGGTCAATCGGGAAATCCTCGAAAAGGTCTCGCGCCGCGACAATCCGCAGGCGGTCGTCGGGGTGTTCAAGCAGGTCTACACGCCGCTCAGCGCCATCGTGCCCGAGAGCGCGCCGTGCTGGGTGGCCATGCAGGCCGTGCGCGATCCGGGCAACCTGGGCACCGTGATCCGCACCGCCGACGCGGCCGGCTGCGGCGGGGTGATCCTGGTCGGCGACTGCGTGGACCCCTATTCGGTCGAAGGCGTGCGGGCCACCATGGGTTCGATCTTCGCGGTCAAGATCGCCAAGGCCTCGGTGGCCGAGTTCCTGGCCTGGCGCGAGACCTGGCCCGGCAGCGTGATCGGCACCCTGCTGACCGCCACGGTCGACCACAAGCACGCCGACTATGTGAAGCCCTCGCTGATCCTGATGGGCAACGAGCAGCAGGGCCTGCCGCCCGAGCTGGCCGCCGCCTGCGACGTCAACGTCAAGATCCCCATGCGTGGCCGGGCCGACAGCCTGAACCTGTCGGTGGCCACGGGGATCATGATCTACACGGTGACGGGCTAGGCTTTCCGCCGCGAGGCCTTCCTGGCCGCCCGCGACGCGGCTTCCTCGCGATCCTCTTCCACCCGTCGCCGGACGATCGCCTCGACCAGCGCATTGGGCAGCGGCCTGTCGGGCTGGAAACGGATCGCGCCCTTGCTGGTCTCGAAGTCCTTCAGCCGGTCGGCGAAGTCCTCGACAAGGCCGTGAGGATAGAGCGCGCAGTGCTTCTTGGCCGCGCCCATCCAAACCAGCACGCCGTGCAGGCGAAAGCCCGGCATGCCGTAGCTGATCACCTCCCGAGCGTCCGGCGCGATGGCCAGGATCTGGCCGCGCAGGTCTTCCAGGGCGGCGCGCTGGTCGTCCGGCAGACGCGCCAGATAGTCGTCGATGGTGGCCGGTGCGTCTTTCATCGTCGTCCTCCGTCAGTCCGCGCCCGGAGGACGGATGGCGAAGCGCGAATCCGACATCGGCGGGACAGGCCCCATGGGCCTGTCCGCGCTCCGTGGCCTATTTGATCCGCGACCACTTCTCGGTCTTGCACAGGGGGGCCACGATGCAGCCCTTGAGCTTCAGCTCGTTGGCCGAGATCATGGTGATCGTCCCCGAATAGGTGCCGCCGTCAGCGGCGTTGTAGACCTTGCCGCCGGTCCACTTGGTCGGACCGCCGGTGAAGTCGTACAGCATCTGCATGTTCTTCAGGGTCCGGTTGCGCAAGGAGGCGTCCTTGTTCTTCTCGTCCTTGACCGTCGGATCCTTCTTGATGTGATCCGAACTGACCAGCTTGCCGCACAGGCTGTTGCCGCAACGGCTGATCTCGACCTGGCCACCGTTCGTCTGGGTCTGCCACAGGCCCGTGACGTCCTGGGCGAAGGCCGGGGCGGAAACCGAGAGCGCCAGGGCGGCGGCGGCGAGGATCGGCAGTTTCATGGGGTCGTCTCCCTAGTTGTTACCCCTTTCTAACGCGCGTTCGGCTGAACCGCCCATGAATTGATGGCCAAGTTCGAACAAGCCTGGCCGATCCCTAGACGGAACGCCGCTTCGGGCCCGCGCTGGAACAGGTCGTGTAGCCGGTCGCGGTCAGCCGACCGGCCGTCATGCCCAGCTTGTCCGGCAGGTCTCGGATGTGCGACGCCCGGGTCGCCTCAACCGCCGCCAGGGCCACGCTGCCGCAGGCATAGGCGTCCTGCGCCGCGTCGTGGTGCTTGAAGTCCACGCCCAGGAAGTCGCAGACCGCGTTCAGCTTGGCCGACGGCAGGTCAGGCCAGGTGTTCTTGGCCACCTGCACCGTGCAGATGTAGTCGAAGCGCGGGAACGGCAGGCCGTAGAGCTCGCAGGTGCGGCGCATCACGCTGATGTCGAACGCGGCGTTGTGGGCGATCACCGTCGCCGTCTCGATCCGGCTCCGCAGCCGCGACAGCACGGCCGGGAACTCGTCGGCGTCCTTGACGTCGGCCGGCTTGATGCCGTGCACCGCGATGTTCCAGCCCGAGAACCGCATCTCGGCCGGGCGGATGTAGTGGTGCTCCACCTGCGTGATCCGCCCGTCCTCGATCCAGGCCAGGCCGACGGCGCAGGGGCTGGAGCGTTGCTCGTTGGCGGTCTCGAAATCGATGGCGACGACGGGCATGCTCAGCCGCCCCCGACCATGTCCAGCCACTCGTCCTCTGTCATCACCTGGATGCCCAGCTCGGTGGCGGTCTTCAGCTTGGAGCCCGCGCCGGGACCGGCCACGACCAGGTCGGTCTTCTTGGACACCGACGAGGCGACCTTCGCTCCCAATCCCTCCGCCTGGGCCTTGGCCTCGTCGCGGGTCATCTTCTCCAGCGAGCCGGTGAAGACGATGGTCTTGCCGGCCACGGCGGTGTCGGTCTTGGGCTTGACCACGGCCTGGATGTCCAGCTCGGCGACCAGATTGGCCACCTTCTCGCGATTGTGTTCCTCGGCGAAGAACCGCGCGATCGACTGGGCCGCCACCGGGCCGATGCCGTCGATGGCCGCCAGCTGCAGATAGTCGTCGCCCGGCGCGCCCTGCCCGGCCTCGGCCAGCGCCTGGGCGAAGCCGTTCCAGTCGCCGTAGCGCTCGGCCAGGGCCGCCCGGGCCGGCTTGTTCAGCTTGGGCACGGCGTGGCCGATCTTGACCTCCAGGCTGTCGGCCTCGGGCCACGGATCGGCCTTCAGACCGCCCTTGCCGGCCTCGACCAGCTCGTCGCGCGCCTTGGGACCAACGCCGGCCGCGCCCGACAGCTCCAGGTAGACCGCGCCCGGCAGTTGCCCCGCCGCTCGCTCGGCGGCGGCCTGCAGGTCCTCGAAGCGGTCGAAATTGCGGGCCAGCACCGTCGAGGTGGTCTCGCCGATGTCGCGCATGCCCAGGCCGTAGATCACCCGGTCCAGGCCGATGGTGCGCCGCGCTTCGATGCCCTTGACCAGATTGGCGACCGAAGTCTCGCCATAGCCGTCGCGTTCGCGCAGCTGCGCCAGCTTTTCCTCGTCCTTGGCCAGCTTGAAGATGTCGGCCGGCTCCTTGATCCAGCCGGCCTCGAAAAAGGCCGCCAGCTGCTTCTCGCCCAGGCCCTCGATGTCGAAGGCGCGGCGGGAGACGAAGTGGCGCAGGTGCTCGATGCGCTGGAACGGGCAGGCGAACTCGCCGCTGCAGCGGCGCACCACGGTCTCGGCCCCAGAGGCCGTGGTCTCCTTGACGATCGGCGTGTGCAGCGGACACGGGCAGTGGGTCGGGAACTCGAATGGCACGGAGTCCGCCGGCCGCTCCTCGGCCACCGAGCCGACGATCTGCGGGATCACGTCGCCGGCCCGCTGCAGGATCACGGTGTCGCCGACCCGCACGTCCTTGCGGGCGATCTCGTCGGCGTTGTGCAAGGTGGCGTTGGTCACCGAGACCCCGCCGACGGTCACGGGCTTCAGCCGCGCCACCGGGGTGATCGCGCCGGTGCGGCCCACCTGCAGGTCGATGGCCTCCAGGATGGTGCGGGCCTGCTGGGCCGGGAACTTGCGGGCGACGGCCCAGCGCGGCGAGCGCGACACGAAGCCCAGGCGGCGCTGCTGCTCCAGGTCGTCGACCTTGTAGACGACGCCGTCGATGTCGAAGGCCAGCTTGGGCCGCAGGACCTCGAACTCGGCATAGGCGTCCAGCAGGCCCTGGGCGTCCTGGACGCGCTTGGCCGGCGGGGCGGTGGTGACGAAGCCCCATTCATGAAGCTTCTCCAGCGCTTCCCACTGGCCCGCCGCGAACGGGCCGCTGGTCAGGCCCCAGGCGTAGGCGAAGAACCGCAGCGGGCGCTGGGCGCTGATCTTCGGGTCGATCTGGCGCAGCGAGCCGGCGGCGAAGTTGCGGGGATTGGCGTAGATGCGCTGGCCGGCCTCGAGGGCGGCGGCGTTGAAGGCGGCGAAGGCCTCCAGTTCGACATAGACTTCGCCGCGGATCTCGATGACGTCGGGCCAGCCCGAGCCCTTCAGCTTGTGGGGGATGTCGGCGATGGTCCGCAGGTTGGCGGTGACGTCCTCGCCCACCCGGCCGTCGCCCCGCGTCGCGCCCTGGACCAGCACGCCCTTTTCGTAGCGCAGCGAGGCCGAAAGGCCGTCGATCTTCGGCTCGGCGGTGTAGAACACCGGCTCGCTTCCGAGCCGCAGGAAGCGGCGGATGCGGGCGTCGAACTCGGTGGCTTCGTCGTTGGAGAAGGCGTTGTCGAGGCTCAGCATCGGCACGCCGTGCTCGACCGGCGAGAACTGCTCGGCCCGCGCCGCGCCGACCCGCATCGACGGGGAATTGTCGCGCACCAGGTGCGGGAAGCGTTCCTCGATGTCGAGGTTGCGGCGCTTGAGGGCGTCGTACTCGCCGTCGCTGATCGTCGGGGCGTCCTGCTGATGGTAGCGCAGGTCGTGACCGGCCAACTCGTCGGCCAGGCGCTCCAGTTCCTCGACGGCCTGGGCTTCGGTGAGGTCGGCGACGGCGATCTGGGACACGGGCGAATCCGGGGAGTTGCGAAGGCGGCAGACTAGCCAAGGCCGGGCGGTCGGGGGAGGCGTTTTGTGCGAAGCCGTCCGCCGATCACTTGCCCCCTACGGACCGCTTCGCGGTCGTCTTCCCCCACAGGGGGAAGAGGAACCGCCGCCGGCGCAGCGCGCGTCCTCCGCCCCCTATGGGGGCGGACAGACCGCGAAGCGGTCAGGTGGGGGCAAGTGGGTGTGATCTCACGCCTCAGCTGTGAGCTTGCTGGGAAGGGTGCGAAGCGCCCGGGCCTCGCCCGGATGATTGGCAGTTGTAAGTACCGTTTCGACGAAGACGAGCGCTTCGCGCGGCCGTTATCCGGAAGCCTTCGGATCGCGGATTTTTAACCCGCTCCGATGGAGGCCCCCGACGGGCAGGAAATTGGCGTTCCCTGGACCACCTGGGCGATTTCAGCCCAGGCCTGCCGCGTCCGCCGATCCTCCGC